>NZ_JAGHZH010000039.1:0-68069 GCF_017746885.1 Roseofilum sp. SBFL
ATAATGGTGTGTTTCAATCCCTCATAGGGATTTAAGTAGGTTTCAACGAGGATTCTTGTGCAGATGATGATCATGATAATATGTTTCAATCCCTCATAGGGATTTAAGTAGGTTTCAACAAATGGCCGGTTTTCCTTCTGCCTATGTCCAGGGCATGTTTCAATCCCTCATAGGGATTTAAGTAGGTTTCAACTCCACTGCCAAAGCCGGAGAACTAAAGCAGTAAATCAAGTTTCAATCCCTCATAGGGATTTAAGTAGGTTTCAACCGGCAAATCATTGAGGTGAAAGGGATAGCGCGAATGTTTCAATCCCTCATAGGGATTTAAGTAGGTTTCAACAGTAAGCTTATCAGGAACACCAGCCCCAGTATGTTTCAATCCCTCATAGGGATTTAAGTAGGTTTCAACTCAATGATTGATTTTCTATCTACTGTTTCAGTTCCCCCTGGTTTCAATCCCTCATATGGATTTAAGTAGGTTTCAACTGGCGATAGCACACTGCCATTGGTCGCTAAACATGATAAAAGTTTCAATCCCTCATAGGGATTTAAGTAGGTTTCAACCAGTGTATATCGATGCTTTCTTCTGATTTGCAATGTTTCAATCCCTCATAGGGATTTAAGTAGGTTTCAACTTCTTTTTTTAATAATCTTTCTTCACAGATGCAAAGTTTCAATCCCTCATAGGGATTTAAGTAGGTTTCAACAACATGGCGCTTCTGATAAATTCGGAAAAACTTGTTTCAATCCCTCATAGGGATTTAAGTAGGTTTCAACATTCATTATGTCACAAGAGCAGAATTATCGAATGTTTCAATCCCTCATAGGTATTTAAGTAGGTTTCAACATTGAGGGTAAGCCCTGGGGAAAATTTGTTCCTAAAAGTTTCAATCCCTCATAGGGATTTAAGTAGGTTTCAACTAATGCTGATATTCAGGTTTTCTGGGTCATGGGGTGTTTCAATCCCTCATAGGGATTTAAGTAGGTTTCAACAGGGGTTGTAGTTCGGTTTGAAGGAATCAACGTTAGTTTCAATCCCTCATAGGGATTTAAGTAGGTTTCAACATGACTCTGCCGTCTTCTGCTGCTCTAGATGTTGTTTTGAGTGTTTCAATCCCTCATAGGGATTTAAGTAGGTTTCAACTCTGTAGCTATAAGTTTTGGTCTATGGCTAAAATTTTAAAAGTTTCAATCCCTCATAGGGATTTAAGTAGGTTTCAACACTTTTCGGGGCTTCTAGGGGCAGTTTTGAGCCGCTGTTTCAATCCCTCATAGGGATTTAAGTAGGTTTCAACCGTCAACTCGTGTGCCGTCGTGGGATTATCCGTAGTTTCAATCCCTCATAGGGATTTAAGTAGGTTTCAACCCAATCATTGCCCGCATAATAAGTCTGCATGTATAGCTCGTTTCAATCCCTCATAGGGATTTAAGTAGGTTTCAACTATGGGCAACCCTGACCCCACGCGGCGTGTACCCCGTTTCAATCCCTCATAGGGATTTAAGTAGGTTTCAACTGTGGCTACTCGACCTATGTAAATCCCCTTAGCTAGAGTTTCAATCCCTCATAGGGATTTAAGTAGGTTTCAACTTTCTTGGTAGCCGCTTTAGCTTTGAATGCCATATGGTTTCAATCCCTCATAGGGATTTAAGTAGGTTTCAACGCGATTGCGTACGTCGCGCGCGCTTACTGATTTGTTTCAATCCCTCATAGGGATTTAAGTAGGTTTCAACATTAAAAGATGTAAGTTGCCTCTCTTTGGTTATCCAACCGTGTTTCAATCCCTCATAGGGATTTAAGTAGGTTTCAACCTCTAAAGTGGATCCAACCAATGGATTTCCTCAGGTTTCAATCCCTCATAGGGATTTAAGTAGGTTTCAACCTCAGAATTGCCCCTAGAAGCCTCGAAAAACAAAAGGTTTCAATCCCTCATAGGGATTTAAGTAGGTTTCAACCCTGCATCCGGGGCATTACGGTACCATCACTTGCAGCGTGTTTCAATCCCTCATAGGGATTTAAGTAGGTTTCAACATTCGGATCTAGTGCGGGAAGCTGGCATCATTCTGTTTCAATCCCTCATAGGGATTTAAGTAGGTTTCAACTGCCATCTTCTGCTGCCTTAAATGTCGTTTCAGGTGTTTCAATCCCTCATAGGGATTTAAGTAGGTTTCAACCTCGTGGGAAGTTTTTGGGTCATCTGTACTCCATGTGTTTCAGGTGTTTCAATCCCTCATAGGGATTTAAGTAGGTTTCAACTCCATCTGCAAAAGCGTATTCATGCTCATCATAGAGTTTCAATCCCTCATAGGGATTTAAGTAGGTTTCAACCATAAAATCGAGCTGGCAGATCAAGGATATCGCATGTTTCAATCCCTCATAGGGATTTAAGTAGGTTTCAACCGCGTAGGTAATTCTCTTCAGCAGCCGTCAGAGCGAGTTTCAATCCCTCATAGGGATTTAAGTAGGTTTCAACGCAGCTACCGATTCTGGTCCATGGCCAAAATCCTTGTTTCAATCCCTCATAGGGATTTAAGTAGGTTTCAACATTTAAAGCGGCAGAAGATGGCAGAGTTACCCCGTTTCAATCCCTCATAGGGATTTAAGTAGGTTTCAACGAGGGTGAACTGCCTTCAATCTGGCTATTCCCCGAGTTTCAATCCCTCATAGGGATTTAAGTAGGTTTCAACCTAAAAGGCTATGGGCTCATTATTTGTAACACGTTTCAATCCCTCATAGGGATTTAAGTAGGTTTCAACTTCAAGCCTGTATCCGCTCCGGTATAGGCTCTTGGTTTCAATCCCTCATAGGGATTTAAGTAGGTTTCAACCGCAGAGCATTGGACATATCCATACAATCAACCTGTTTCAATCCCTCATAGGGATTTAAGTAGGTTTCAACTTTGTAACGCCGCCAACGAAGTAATAAAGCTCTGTGTTTCAATCCCTCATAGGGATTTAAGTAGGTTTCAACAGTAGTGCTGAATTCTTCTCCACTAGCGCTAGAGGAGTTTCAATCCCTCATAGGGATTTAAGTAGGTTTCAACTTGAAATTCTTTATTTATGTACCCTTGTCCTGCATGGTGTTTCAATCCCTCATAGGGATTTAAGTAGGTTTCAACACCTGTTGATGCTTACATCATCAAAATCGTTTGGTTTCAATCCCTCATAGGGATTTAAGTAGGTTTCAACAGGAGATTTGTCTATGTTGCGTTCAATAAATCGTGTTTCAATCCCTCATAGGGATTTAAGTAGGTTTCAACCCAAATAGTGGGCTCCTCATCTTCATCATATTCTCCGTTTCAATCCCTCATAGGGATTTAAGTAGGTTTCAACCACAAAACTACCACCCGCCAAGAAGGTAAAAAAATAGGGGTTTCAATCCCTCATAGGGATTTAAGTAGGTTTCAACGGTTATGGTGTTTATCCTGATTGTCAGAAGATCTTAGTTTCAATCCCTCATAGGGATTTAAGTAGGTTTCAACGAGAAAAATTGCTCTTAATAGGAAGGAACCAAGAAGTTTCAATCCCTCATAGGGATTTAAGTAGGTTTCAACCTTAAAACAATCAATAACAAACTCCATCTCTTTAAGTTTCAATCCCTCATAGGGATTTAAGTAGGTTTCAACAGAACCGGAAGGTCGAACAGCAATAGATCTCAGTTTCAATCCCTCATAGGGATTTAAGTAGGTTTCAACTGGTGTGGCTGCTGGCCACAAATCTTTAGAGGATGCGATCAAAGGTTTCAATCCCTCATAGGGATTTAAGTAGGTTTCAACCCAATGAAAACAAACCAATAAGGAAAAAATATTTGGTTTCAATCCCTCATAGGGATTTAAGTAGGTTTCAACAGATAAGTATTATTGCTTCAATACCTTGAAGCGTTCGTTTCAATCCCTCATAGGGATTTAAGTAGGTTTCAACATTGTTTGGTATGCTAGTAGGGGTGATTTGCTATAATATGTTTCAATCCCTCATAGGGATTTAAGTAGGTTTCAACTTGTTATTCCTCATGCCAATGGGAATATTTTAATGTTTCAATCCCTCATAGGGATTTAAGTAGGTTTCAACCGAAAATCAAGCACGCCCCCCGAGGCGATCGATTCCGTTTCAATCCCTCATAGGGATTTAAGTAGGTTTCAACATCACTGGCAAACTTACCCCCTATCAGTAAGGGGGTTAGTTTCAATCCCTCATAGGGATTTAAGTAGGTTTCAACTTGATGATAATCTTTGCAAGGCCAATGGAATTGAGATCCAGTTTCAATCCCTCATAGGGATTTAAGTAGGTTTCAACGTTGAGCATCTCCTCGATGGGAAATCTTCGGGATTGTTTCAATCCCTCATAGCGATTTAAGTAGGTTTCAACTCCTTGACCACAATCTCTCATTAGCACGATAGCCTAGTGCCGTTTCAATCCCTCATAGGGATTTAAGTAGGTTTCAACTATAGTATCAATGGTTTTGGTGAGAGCGAGCAGCGGAGTTTCAATCCCTCATAGGGATTTAAGTAGGTTTCAACAGCTAATGAGGATTCTAGAGATGATGCGGTTGAGTGTTTCAATCCCTCATAGGGATTTAAGTAGGTTTCAACCGTTGCTATTACCCTTCTGGAAATTATATCGATGTGTTTCAATCCCTCATAGGGATTTAAGTAGGTTTCAACGCTATTAATAACGACTGTACCGGCGATCGCAAATCCGTTTCAATCCCTCATAGGGATTTAAGTAGGTTTCAACCGGAGCTGCCCAGGTGATTGAGCCTTCAGTTTTCAGTTTCAATCCCTCATAGGGATTTAAGTAGGTTTCAACTCCATTCCCACTGCCTAAGCTCTCGCTCTAGGGTCTTTTGTTTCAATCCCTCATAGGGATTTAAGTAGGTTTCAACTCATCGTGTATTGAATTTGGGGGGGTAATATGTTGTTTCAATCCCTCATAGGGATTTAAGTAGGTTTCAACTTAAGATTAAGAAGGTGAAGATCATATCCCCTGCTGTTTCAATCCCTCATAGGGATTTAAGTAGGTTTCAACAGTAATATGTCCAATTCGGATTGAATGGACCTAATGTCGTGTTTCAATCCCTCATAGGGATTTAAGTAGGTTTCAACTTGGCGCTCTAAATTTCCCTTTAGTCTGCTTCACTACGGTTTCAATCCCTCATAGGGATTTAAGTAGGTTTCAACTCATCTTCCTCCACTCCTGCCGGGCAAGGATAGCGATGTTTCAATCCCTCATAGGGATTTAAGTAGGTTTCAACCTGCATGGCGATCGCTCTCTTGTTTGGTTTCCTGAGTTTCCGTTTCAATCCCTCATAGGGATTTAAGTAGGTTTCAACAATTTAGGATTAATAAATGGCTTCTCTAATTGCGTTTCAATCCCTCATAGGGATTTAAGTAGGTTTCAACCTCAACCCCTTACACCTTTGCTCGAATTGGCTTAAAGTAGTTTCAATCCCTCATAGGGATTTAAGTAGGTTTCAACTTGAGGATGGTGATGTGAATGTTGTGTGAGAATGATGTTTCAATCCCTCATAGGGATTTAAGTAGGTTTCAACTAGATACCCTTGTCGAATAATGCTTCTACAAATTGGCCGTTTCAATCCCTCATAGGGATTTAAGTAGGTTTCAACCAATAAATTCAATTAGGAAGATTTGTTTCGTAAAAGTTTCAATCCCTCATAGGGATTTAAGTAGGTTTCAACTCAAATGGCCATTATCAGTCACATCAGAGCCAAGAGTTTCAATCCCTCATAGGGATTTAAGTAGGTTTCAACGGAATTCTTAGAAGCAGTAGGACTTAGTAAAATGTTTCAATCCCTCATAGGGATTTAAGTAGGTTTCAACAAAATCCGGCTGGAAACTATCCAAGAGCCACAAGTTTCAATCCCTCATAGGGATTTAAGTAGGTTTCAACTAGTATTTTGAATCGAAAAGATATGTTCGGGGAAGTTTCAATCCCTCATAGGGATTTAAGTAGGTTTCAACTCTCGAAATAATCAAGTTCGTAGCAAGATTCAAGATGGGAGTTTCAATCCCTCATAGGGATTTAAGTAGGTTTCAACTTTAGGTTGGTTGAAAACCCTGTGACTAGCATAAATTGGGTTTCAATCCCTCATAGGGATTTAAGTAGGTTTCAACTGCTGGCTTCTGAGACCCTTGCCGTATTTAGTTTTCAAGGTTGATTTCCGACGCACACCCCTAATCATAGCTCACTGGAGGCTAAAAAGTAAATGAAAATCGCTCAAACCCTTGTCCTGTCTAGTCCGACGCTGCCTGAAACATTTAAAAGGCTACAAGGAAGACTGGGTAAGGGATACAAGGCTTGTGAGGTCAGAAGCCATTTCCACACCCCCCTAGCGTCGGATTTTAGGGGAAGTTGAAGGGGATTCGCATAGCCTAGGATGTAGCACTAGAGAGACTAGGATTTTTGAGCCACTGTTCACTACTATATTGATGATATCAATGACAAATACCATATGCAGGATTCTGTCTTATTATCCTTATTACAACTAGCCAGTCCCAGCTTACCCGTAGGAGCTTATAGTTATTCTGAAGGTTTAGAAACCCTAGTGGAACAGGGAAAAATCACCGATGAAACTGCTTTAGAGCAATGGTTGAGGGATGGGTTACGATTAGGTTCGATTCGCCTGGATGGAGCGGCGTTAATCCGGGGAGGGGAAGCCATGCAAAAGCGAGATTATGCGATGCTGCGCTATTGGAATCATTGGCTTTTAGCTACTAGAGAAACGGAAGAATTACGACAACAAACCGTGCAAATGGGGCGATCGCTGGGTCTACTCCTGCAAACGTTAGTACCCGATCTTGCACCCATTCTACAGGAGTTGGGGCCAGAATGGAGCTATCCCCTGGTGTTTGCGATCGCCGCCCAATCTTGGCAGATTTCTCCCGCAAATGCGCTCTTAGCCTATCTGCAAAGTTGGGTTTCTAACCTAATCACCGCTGGAGTGAAGCTCATTCCCCTCGGTCAAACCACGGGTCAAAAGCTGCTGTTTCAGCTTCATCCCCATATTACGGCGATCGTCCCTGAAATTCTGGCTTTAGAAGACGATAACCTTTATAGTTGTAGCTGGGGATTCTCCCTCTATTGCATGGCCCATGAAACCCAATATACTCGACTCTTTAGAAGCTAAACCGGGGTAATGGGTAATGGCTAAACTGTTTTTCCCTTAAACTTGCTCTTTCTCAGGGATTTAGTTGCAACAAAAAGTACTTTATTTATGACTCAATTGCGTGTAGGAGTGGCTGGTCCCGTTGGATCGGGAAAAACTGCCTTAGTAAATTTACTGTGTCAAGCCTTACGAAACCAGTATCAAATTGCGGTAGTAACCAATGATATCTATACCCAAGAAGATGCCCAATTTTTAGTCCGATCTGGGGCATTATCTGGCGATCGCATTGTTGGAGTAGAAACCGGAGGCTGTCCCCATACAGCGATTCGAGAAGATGCTTCCATTAATTTAGTGGCGATCGAGCAACTCGAGCAACACTTTACCGATTTAAATCTCCTCTTTGTCGAAAGTGGCGGTGATAATTTAGCCGCTACCTTTAGTCCCGAATTAGTCGATATTACCCTTTATGTCATTGATGTGGCTGCTGGGGATAAAATTCCCCGTAAAGGCGGCCCGGGAATTACCAAATCTGATTTATTAGTGATTAATAAAATTGACCTTGCCCCGTTAGTTGGTGCAGATCTCAACGTCATGGAACGGGATGCGAAAAAAATGCGCGGTGAGAAACCCTTTATCTTTACCAACCTCAAAAACCATACGGGATTAGCAGAGGTCATTCAGTTTATTGAGCGCTATTTGTAATTCCTACTCCTCACTGCTCACAAAACCCAAATGATTCGCCACCGGACGTTGACGCAGGGGAATACGGGTGTGAATGGGGGCATTGAGAACCCGGAGATCGGGATCGGCAACCACCAATGTTGTCGATCCACCGCCATCAAAATTTAACGCCGTCTCTACTCCCCATTCCACAAACAAAGCTTGCAATTCGGGTAAAGACATCCCTTCACTATAAAACCGTTGACGGCCATCCACGATCGCAATAAAGACCTGAGTACCTGAGGCATCCAATCCGATCGCCGTTCGAGGATAGGCATAATCATAAAATGGCCCCGACATTAGAGGAACCGCTTCCCCATCCCAGATTAAAATAGTTCCCCCAGAAATCCCTTGTTGAGTTTCAGCCGGACAAGTAAAGCCCCCCGGAATGACTGCGCGACGGGAGGAGAGGAAACAAAGAACATGCCAACCCGCATTAACCGGAGAATATTCGATACCATTGGCGATCGCCTGGCCAGCAATTCGCACGCGATCGCCCGATTCGGGATAAACTTGCCAAGGGGACTTGACTTCAAAGGGATAAAAAAAGCTGCCATTGATCCCCAACTGTACGCCAAATTCCCGTACAAACTCCGAAGTCGTGCGCGCTGCAATATCCATACCATCCGGTTGCGGATCTCCCGGAGTCACGAAGGGTTGCATGGGGGCAACCTTTAAGTCAATTTTGACTTGATGAATGATCAACGGACGGGGCGTTGAGCGAATCAAACGGGTATACGTCACTCCCGGAAACAGTTCCTGTACCTGGGGAGTACGAGCCGGACGCAAGAGTAATAAAATTCCATAAATCCCCCCAGAAATCCCCAGTAGGAACCCAACGGTAATTAATCCAAGTTTCCCCAACCGTTTAGAGTGCAAAGCCATACGTCGGATCATAGGCGTGGCAAGTTTTTCCCGATTCTAGCGTAAGACCTACTCTCCGAGGTTGAAATTACCTGACAGCAGTTGATTGATGCTTCTTAATTGAAACACCCTGAGATTTTAGGGGAGTTAAGGCATTGACGCTCATCGAGCTAACGCGGAGCGTATAGCTGGAGATTCCCCATTCACAGACACTTGACTAGATGCCCCAAAGGACACCGCCAGACCGTCTCTAGGGGATTAGCCTTCGGCTATCGGTGGAGCACTGCGACGGAGCTTGGTAGGATAGATCTAAGCTAGGTTAACTAAGAATTATGGGTAATACCTTCGGGCATTTATTTCGGATTACGACATTTGGGGAATCCCATGGGGGTGGGGTTGGAGTAATTATTGATGGTTGTCCACCGCGCCTAGAGATTTCAGCTCAGGAGATTCAGGTAGAGTTGGATCGCCGTCGGCCGGGACAAAGTAAAATTACGACACCACGCAAGGAAACGGATACCTGTGAGATTCTCTCTGGAGTCTTTGAAGGGAAAACCTTGGGAACACCGATTATGATTTTGGTTCCCAATAAGGATACCCGGCCCCAGGATTATGATGAAATGGCACAAAAATACCGGCCATCCCATGCAGATGCGACCTATGATGCTAAATATGGGATTCGGAATTGGCAAGGTGGGGGGCGCTCGTCGGCGCGGGAAACCATTGGCCGAGTGGCAGCCGGGGCGATCGCCAAAAAAATCCTCAAACAGGCTGCTGGGGTAGAAATTATTGGATATGTGAAACGCATTCAAGATCTAGAGGCGATCGTCGATCCACAAACGGTCACTCTTGAACAAGTAGAAAGTAATATCGTCCGTTGTCCCGATCCCGAAGCCTATGAACGGATGATTGAGCGCATTGAAGCCATTAAACGGGAAGGAGACTCCCTAGGTGGGGTGGTCGAATGTGTAGCTCGTCATGTGCCAAAAGGTCTAGGAATGCCCGTATTTGATAAACTAGAGGCAGATTTGGCTAAAGGGGTGATGTCTTTACCGGCAACAAAAGGATTTGAGATCGGTTCTGGATTTGCCGGAACGCTACTCACCGGGAGTGAACACAATGATGAATTTACCCTAGACAATCAAGGGCAAGTTCGCACCACTACCAATCGTTCCGGAGGTATTCAAGGAGGAATATCCAATGGCGAATCGATTATTCTCCGCGTGGCGTTTAAACCAACCGCCACCATTCGTAAAGAACAACGTACTGTTACTAGAGAAGGGGAAGAAACCCTTCTCGCGGCGAAAGGCCGTCACGATCCTTGCGTTTTACCTAGAGCCGTGCCTATGGTAGAAGCAATGGTGGCCCTGGTTTTATGTGACCACCTCCTACGTCACCAAGGTCAATGCGGAACACTCGATTATGATTAGTCAGCATTCTTCTTCACGTTTTGAGGTTCAATTTTGGGGTGTGCGAGGCAGTATTCCCGCTCCCGGCCCGGAAACAGTGCGCTATGGTGGCAATACCTCCTGCCTAGAAATGCGTATTGGAGAGAGACACTTTATTTTTGATGGCGGAACGGGTTTGCGCGCTCTGGGCGATCGCCTCTCCACAGAATTCCCTCTGGATATTAATCTCTTTTTTACCCATTACCATTGGGATCATATCCAAGGTGTACCGTTTTTCATGCCCTTATTTACTCCAGGCAATCAAATCCATGTTTGGGGGGATGTACCGGATTCGAGTGAGTCCTTAGAAGACCACTTCCATCATGCCATTCTCCATGTGAATTCCCCTGTCCCCTCACCTATACCCAAAGCAGATCTGAAGTTTTCTCAGGTTTCTCCAGGAGACCGGGTTACCCTAGATGATATTGAGATTGAAACGGGACATCTCAATCATCCCAATGGAGCGATGGGCTATCGAATTACTTGGCAAGGACATACGGCGGTTTATTGTACCGATACGGAGCATTATAGCGATCGCCTCGATGAAGATGTCCTCAAATTAGCTCGTGATGCTGATATCCTGATCTACGATGCCATGTATACCGACAACGAATACAGCAACCCTAAATCGCCTAAAGTTGGTTGGGGTCATTCTACCTGGCAAGAAGGGGTTAAAGTAGCCCAAGCCGCAGGGGTGAAAAAGCTGATCATTTTTCACCATGAACCCAATCATGATGATGATACCCTCGACCAAATTGAAGAGGAAGTTCAACACAACTATCCCAATACCATTTTGGCCCGGGAAGGCATGATTTTAAGTCTGATTGAGGCTTAGTCTACTGAAGGATCTTCAGGCGGTTTTTCTAAACCTAACCGATCTTTACTTTGTTCTAGTTCCATCCATAACTTACGAATTTGTTCGTAGGCTTCTAGGGGGAGAATTTTACCCCCAGTTTCCAAGGAACAAATATAGGTAACTTTTTGAGCAAATTCTTGCAAGTTAGCATCAAAAACCAGATATTCTGGCCGGAACTCACCGTAATATCGACTACGAGGATACAAAAATTCAGATGGGTCAACCATAAAGCATGTCCTTAAAAAGCTAAAATTAGACTCACTATAACAAGTGTCTATCTCGATTAAATTCTGGTAAACTTACCCAATCTATATATCCCCATGAGTCTGATGATTTTCGGGAGTATTAACCTAGATTTAGGGGGTGTAGGGTGTAAAGACGGCAATTGTGAAATTAGGCGATCGCGATGGGGTTTGGGCAAACCCTGAAGGGCAATGGGAATCGGTAATAGGCGATCTCTGTGCCTCCGAGTCTCACAATCCTCCCATCTCTGGAGAGATCTGATAACTGAGCCACTCAGTTCCCTCCGCAGTGGTTTGAGGACGCAACAGTCGCCAGGTTTCTCCCTCGATTTGTTCCTGGACATAAATTTCAAAGGGATTTTGGCGCTGTTTAAGAGTCTGTCCAGACAGTTGAATATCGAGATTATAGGTTCCTTGGATATGGAAGGTGGGTAATTTCTGGTCAGGGAGGCGATCGCTACTACTAATCTGAATCCCTTTAACATCAAGTTGGGGCGATCTTTCAATATGCAGAGGAGTATTCAGTTGTACTTGAGTCAGATGCAGTTGTAGGGCGATCGCTTTTTTCACCAGAGCTTGCCTGGGACTGCCTCCGGTGTTACTACAAGCCACTAATAGCCCAATTAGAACTATGACCATCAGTTTACCGATCCATTTCCATATTCTATCCATAACCACCTGATTACCCTGTCAGACCAATCCCATTGTATCGGTTTAGAGCCATGTTTCATTTGAATAGCCACATGTTATAACTAGAGGGAAACACACACAAGGGGTTCAACCCTTTATCGGTCAGAGACTACAAGAGTCTTACCCCTAGGGTGACACTACCAACAAGGTCAATAGATTCATGGAAATTTGGGTCATTAGTTTATTTCTCATTGGGCTAGGTTTAGCTGGATTTGGGGCAATTTGGACTCTAGTGATTTCCTTTGGAGAAAGCATTTTTTGGGGAATCTCCTATCTATTTTTACCCTTTATTGGTGCGCTTCTATTTATTAGTATAAAATGGAATAAACGGTCGGTTAAGATGAGCCTCTTCTCTCAACTGGTGGGCATAATCTTCATGGGAATTAGTGCGATTCTTGCGATCCTGCAAAATTGGAGCTTCCAAAACATTATTGCTCACTGGACTCCAAAAGAAAAATCGGAAACTTCTGTGACTCAAGTGAGGCTCAACTATCCCAAACAAACTGCCCTATCAGTCGAAGTATCTCCTGAAACACAACCTCCCTATGAACCCTCAATTTCTTTAAGATCCTATGGTTCGCGCTCTCAGTTTAAGCGCTATATGGAAGTGGGGTATCATGCCTTCGATCTAGAGGATTATCACACTGCACTGATTAATTTTGAACAAGCCTTAAAAGAGCAACCTGATAATACTTACGCCAAAAAAGCGGTTGAAAATACCCAACAGCGCATTCAACAAGGCAGCTATACCCAGCTCATGAATGCTGGATATCAAGCATTCGATCGCCAAGACTATGCGATCGCCCTCGAATACTTTCAAACCGCCCTCGAACACCGTCCTGGGGACTCCTACGCCCTCAAAGCGATTGATAATACGCAACGCAAGCTTAACCCTTAATCTGGATCGTTACTTAACTCCGGTTGTAACTCAATGGTAAACCGAGTACCCTCTCCTGGAGATGAATCATACCAGAGTCGCCCTTGATGTTTTTCTACAACAATTGTATAACAGATAGATAACCCTAAACCTGTCCCTTTACCCGGTGGTTTAGTGGTGAAAAAAGGATCGAACACTTGAGAGCGGATAGACTCTGGAATTCCATTCCCATTATCAGCAATAGAAATTCTCACGTTTGCCCCTTCAATTTCTGTTTTAATCTTAATGTAACGATCGTTTCCTATTTTCTCATCTAACGCATCAATTGCATTACTCAGAAGATACATGAATACCTGATTTAATTGTGCTGGATAACAATCAATTAAAGGTAAATCACCATAGTCTTTAAAAATCGGTATTTCAGGACGATTTTCTTTCCCTTCTAGACGGTGATTTAAAATCACCAGAGTGCTATCTATTCCCTCATGAATATCGACAGACTTCATCTGAGCCTCATCCATGCGGGAAAAATTGCGTAAGGAGGCCACAATTCCCTTGATTCTCTCAGTTCCTGACTTCATGGATGTCAAGATTTTCTGTAGATCTTCCTGAATAAACTCCACATCCTTATCTTCTAAGGACTCTTGTAGTTCAGCCACTGGATCGGGATAAGTCTGTTGATAATCGTTCAGAAGTTCTAATAAATCCGTGGCATGTTCTTGAATATAGCCTAAATTCCCATAAATAAAACTGACAGGATTATTGATTTCATGGGCAACTCCAGCCACTAAATTTCCCAAACTAACCATTTTTTCATTTTGAATCATTTGCGCTTGGGTGCGTTGTAACCGATCCAAAGTTTGCCTCAATTCTTGGGCTTGCTTTTTCGTTTTTTCAAGTAAACTAGCCTGTTGAATAGCTACTCCCAATTGCTGACTAATTTGACTGACAAATTCTATTTCAGTCTCAGTCCAAACCCTAGATTGACCACATTCGTGAATGCAGAGCAATCCCCACAGTTCATTTCCCTTAACCAAGGGAGCTACCAAATTTGCTCTAACTTGAAATTGAGCTAGAATTTCTCGGTGACAATCACTAATGTGGGGGGCATAAATATCTGGAATAGCACTAATACGACCTTTGAGGTATTCAGCCGCAAATTGCTCTCCAAAACAATGATCGTACACCTGAATGGAGGTGGCCGGTTTCCAGGGAGATCGTAAATACTCGCAAATCACTTCACCATGCCAAGCTAAATCAGAGTTAAATTGAAAAATTGCTGCTCGGTCAGTGTTGAGAACCTCACGTAGTTGCAGAACTGTAGTATTCAAAATGGTGTCTAAATCCAGAGATGAGCGAATTTTGGAGATCGCCTCTGTGAGTAAGCGATAATAGATGAGGCGATCGGAGGATAAATTACAACGGACATCTTGACCTGCTTGATTCCAAGTCAGTGTCATTGGTCTTTCTCTATTAGCTCTATTAGACAAAGTATTATTCATAATAAACTGCATGGGAGCGCTAATCAAAATTAGAGGACTTTATGTTGACTGAATATGTATTTAGATTCATGCACCAACTGATAATGAAAAGATTAAGGCTCTATTCAAATTTCACACCCTTCTTTATCATAGTGTGTTTTTCTCATTTTGCTTGAAGGATCTGTTCAATAGAATCCTTAATACCAATAAAGATTAAATAGTTAAGGATTTGATGGAGTACTTCCCGCTGGGGAGTAGCCTGTATTGCTTAGGGGCTAAGGTTCTAAGCTGTACTCTATAGAAAAGAGAAATCCTATATATTTGTTCCGGATATTACCTCCTATTTGGATCGTACTGACTTGATGGTAAGGAAGCCGGATTTCAAGCCTGGGGATAAGTATCATTAAAGTGTTCTTGATTGTAATGATAGACAGTGCGAATGGGATAGGGGATATTAATTTCTGCACCATCACAGGCATTTTTTAAGGCTAACATCACCCGAGTTTGAATGCGGCAGACTTCTCGTTGATTGGGAATTGTCCAATAGCGTACTTTTAAGTCAATGGAGCTATCCCCAAAGGCGATCGCGCTAGAGATTAGAATTCCCACAACCCAAGCCGCTACAGAACTCAATTGAATTAATAGAGAGCGCAGCGACTGATTTTTGATTGTCATATCTGTGACGCGAGTGGCCGGCTTGCGGGCAAACTTAGCAGCCCAAGAGGTAAACATCGAAAAGGCGATCGCCACTAAAATCCTTGGAAGCGCCTCAATTCCAGCCCCTACCAGATTCAGGATACTTTGTTTGATTTCTTGAAATAATACATTCATCGGGATGAGGGAACCCTGAACTTTCACTCATTATTGTATACCGCTATGGGCTTGGAAAACCCGGAGATTCCCCATTACCCAACATTAATTCAGTATAAATCGGGGAGGGGTGAGCCAAAATAGGTCACTGTGTCCCACAGGAGAACCCACATCCGGTAAAGCAATGCCGATAATACCGGCTTTTTTGACAATCAGACGTGATTTTACTTCTCCCCAAACCAAAGACTCCGCCCAATATCCAAGATTCGGTTCATGCCCGACTAAGGCTAACTGTTCATAGTTACGCCATGTTTTCCCCTCCTCCCACCAGGATAAAAGATCGCCTTCAGGGGCTAAATGGGATGATGTTTTTACGTCCTTACTCAGTCCCACAGTTTGCAAAATTTCCGCTGTTTGTTTAGCCCGGATAAGGGGACTGGTGAGAATCAAATCAAATGTAATCCCTAATTCCTGCAAGCGTTGGGCAACTTTAGTGGTTTTCTTGATACCCTCTGGGGTTAAGGGGCGCTGGCGATCGTCTTGGGTATAATCGTCTCGATTAGCCGCTATACCATGACGGATTAAGTAAAGGTTAGTCATAATTTTTTATTCCAGATTTCCAAACTTTTCTTGATAACGGTTTAAGAGGGCTTGTAATTCTTCAGCTCGTTGCCGTTCTTGTTCAGCTTGCTCTATGGCTTCTTGTCTAGCTTGAGATTCTGCTTTCAACGCAGCCCTTAACTCAGAGGAAATTAATAGCTTTTCTCCTGTATCTTGCCGATAAAATCCAATGAGCTTTCCTTCAGGCAGCAGCCGCAAGTTTAGGGCTTGGCTAAGGCTATCGGTAATCAGTTGATATGTCCCTGTCACTAAACGATATCCTTGTAATTGTCCTTCAATCCATTCTCCTTTGGGGTCAAAGAGCCAATATTCTTCTACTTCGAGTTGTTCATAGAGGTCTTTTTTGAAGCTCAGATCGCGATCTTTAGTACTTTCTGAGGTCATCTCAAAGATTACTTTGGGGACTTCTCCTTCTTCCCAGATTTTATAGTTATCTCGGCCGCCTGGCTCACCGTCAAAGATGACCATGATATCAGGAGCGGTGCGAAGCCGGGGAAATCCTTGGGAATAGTAGAGAAATTGGTCAGCGAGGACGGTGACTTGTTGACCGGCAAGATGATTTTTTAGCACTTCAAGAGTAGTTAGAATTGCATCGAGACGATCGTAAGTTTCAGCCAT
This sequence comes from Roseofilum sp. SBFL, assembly GCF_017746885.1. NCBI lineage: Bacteria > Bacillati > Cyanobacteriota > Cyanophyceae > Desertifilales > Desertifilaceae > Roseofilum > Roseofilum sp. SBFL. The sequence goes on from NZ_JAGHZH010000039.1 coordinate 16,348, forward strand.
GGGTTCACCGTCGGCACTAGGGTAAAGAATGGAGGTTGATGGAGAAGTTGAGGATGTAATGAGGGAAGTCATAGAGATTAAAATTTTTCATTAGTTTTCAGGTTGGAGTAACCATAACCCAGTGTAGGTTATGCCAGAATTATCGGGTTGAATGAGAAGAAAATGCAGCCCTTTACTTTGTTGTTTTTTTTGTTCGTATTGATGACCGGCTTGGCGAACTTCGCTATCTTCAAAGGTGGTAATAATCCACCGATCGCTCAATCCGGATTCGAGAATGAGACCATCCGGTTGACCGGGAATAAAGTTAAGACTGATAGGGTTAGCCTCAGCAAACCATTGGGCTAATTGTAAAGATTGGCGATCGCCATCAATAACGACTCCGGGAATAGGAAGCGTGGAGGGAATACCCAGATTAATCGGCCAAAGGTCTTCGGGTAGGGATTTAATGGGAATGGGGCGATCGCCAATTCCTTGAAGTAAATCTTGAGCGCTAACTGTCGCAAACCGCCAGCGATCGCCCCATAATTCCTCGGGTAAGGGCAGCGGAGGAGGGCGATCTAAGCGAATAGGATGCTTTAACTCATCAACGATCCACTGTTTCAGGGTGGGGGTACGTCGGATGGGAATGACTGGAATACCCAGGGTTTGAGCGACAGGTTCGAGTAGATGGAGGGTTTGGGGACGGAAAACGTGTAGCTCATCCGGAAGCGCTGCAAATTGCCCAAATTCACTCAATAACCAATCACGACTAACTTGTGACTGAGGACAAAGGGCACGATAGCGAAACGTTCCAGGGGACGGTTCACAAATCCATAACTCCCAGAGTATTTCCTGGGTGTTGGTTTCTGAAGGGCGGCGATAACAATCGACTTGCCAAGTCTGCATAGGAATCTATCCAAATCGTTATGTTTTCTTTACAGGAGATTCCGTTTGGGAAAAATCATGTCATCTTAGATCGTATGCTAACCCAAGGATTTCTAGAAGTGCTTATGGAACCTGCCCTAACTCAATTTGGTACTCAGATGTCTCGCTTGAGTGGAGTGCGAGCCATTATGAAAGATATTATCGAAACGTTGCGTGCTGGAGGAGGGCAGCAATTTATTAATTTGAGTGCGGGGAATCCCGTAATTTTACCACCAGTGGAACAGGTGTGGCGCGAATGTACGGCTGATTTACTCGCAAGTCCTGAATATGGGGAAGTTGTCTGTCGGTATGGATCTTCCCAAGGCTATCAACCGTTGATTGATGCGGTGGTGACTGATTTCAATCAACGCTACGGCTTGAATTTGAGCGATCGCAACGTTTTAATTACTCCAGGCTCTCAGTCGGTTTATTTTTATGCCGCTAATGCCTTTGGGGGCTATACTTCTGAGGGAAAACTCAAACAGGTGGTTTTACCCCTAAGTCCTGAATATACCGGTTATGGTGGAGTCTGTTTAACGCCGGAAGCTCTCAAAGCCTATAAACCCAAGTTAGATATTGAGGAAGGCAATCATCGGTTTAAGTATCGCCCCGATTTTAGTCAGTTGAGAATTACGGAAGATACGGGATGTTTTATTTTTTCCCGTCCCTGTAATCCGACAGGTAATGTTCTCACGGATGAGGAAGTGAAGAAAATCAGTGGGTTAGCCTCAGAATATAATGTACCTGTGCTGATTGATTCTGCCTACGGGCCGCCTTTCCCCGCCTTGAATTTTACCGAAATGACTCCTCAATTTGGCGGCAATTTACTCCATTGCATGAGTTTATCGAAGGCTGGATTACCGGGCGAACGCATTGGAGTTGCCATTGGCGATCCAGATCTGATAAGTATTTTAGAAGCCTTCCAGACCAATTTGTGTATTCACTCTTCTCGCTATGGTCAGGCGATCGCCGCTAGAGCTATTCAATCGGGTCAATTGGCAAATTTGTCAGAAACTGTCATTCGTCCCCATTATCAAGGTAAATTCGCCCAATTGGAAGCCAGTTTAACCGAGGCTATGCCCAATAGTCTACCTTGGTTTTTACATAAGGGAGAAGGAGCAATTTTTGCTTGGTTATGGTTGCGTGATTTACCGATTACTGATTGGGAACTCTACCAAAGTCTGAAAAAAGTTGGCATAATTGTGGTTCCAGGAAGTACATTTTTCCCTGGCTTGCAAGAAGAATGGGTTCATAAACATCAATGTATTCGCATTAGTCTAACGGCAACGGATGAAGAGATCTCGACTGCCATGAGCAGACTAGCCCAAGTCGTAGAAGCAACTTATTTGCAAACTGCGGTATCTCGTTAATTGGGTTATGGGTAATGGGAATTGGTAAAACTACGTGTTTGCTATTCCCTATTCCCTATTCCCTATTCCCTAGCGCGAAGCGCTATAAAGTTTATGAGTCAAAATGAGTGGATTGAAATTGGTCATATTGTTGCTGCTCAAGGATTAGATGGGCAAGTGCGGGTTTATCCCGATTCCGATTTTCCCGAGCGGTTTTTAGAACCAGGAATGCGCTGGATACAACGGTTGGGTGAAAAGATACCTCAACCGATAGAGTTATTGGACGGGCGCTTAATTCCGGGCAAAGGACTCTATGTGCTAACCTTCGATGGAATAGACACTCGCGATCGCGCGGAAGCCTTGAAAAAAGCTAAACTTTTCGTTCCGGTGAGCGATCGCCCCCAATTAGAAGATAATGAATATCATGTCCAAGATTTGCTCGGTTTAGACGTTTGGATACAGGAAACCGGAGAAAACTTAGGAGTGGTGATCGATCTCATTACCGCAGGAAATGACCTACTGGAAATCAAATTACTAAATCAGAAAGACGCAGCCGATCCAGAAGAGTCTGAAGTGTCTCCTAAACCCATTCCCAGTCGCAAAAGTAAAATCAAGAAGCCGCGCCGCCAAACTAATCGACCAAAAACGGTTTTAATTCCGTTTGTGAAAGAGATTGTACCTGTGGTTGATCTAGAGAAGGGGAAGATAGAAATCACTCCTCCTGAAGGATTAATTGAATAGGCAATTGTTCTATAGCGATTTCAAATGATTTTTAAACCCGATCCCTCAATCCTATAGTATCGATAATGATTAAAAGCCCCCTACGCTATCCCGGTGGTAAAGCAAGAGCCATCAAAAAAATCATTCAACATCTGCCCAAGGAATTTAACGAAAACTGGGAATATCGAGAACCGTTTGTTGGTGGGGGAGCTTTGTTTATTTATCTCAAGCAAACGTATCCAAGCTTAAAAATTTGGATTAATGACTTGAATCCGGAATTGTTTCTCTTTTGGAAAGTCGCGCAATCGGATTTAGATCGATTAGTCTCAGAGGTACGGAACGTTAAGGGAAGTTGTACCGATGGGAAAGGGTTATTTCGGGCGTATTTGCAAGTTAACGTAGAAGACTTATCAGAATTAGAGCGGGCGGTTCGTTTTTTTGTCCTCAACCGGATTAGTTTTTCCGGAACTGTGGAATCCGGTGGGTTTTCTCAGCAAGCATTTTTAAGACGGTTTACGGATTCTTCGATCGATCGTTTGGCTAAGTTAGCGCCTGTGTTGCAAGATGTGAAAATCACCAATCTTGACTATAGTGAAGTGCTAAAACCGCATGGTAAATGGGTTTTTATTTTCTTAGATCCGCCCTATTTGGTTGCCACAGGTTCTAAGTTATATGGCAAAGATGGTAATCTCCATACCAGCTTTGAGCATCAGCGCTTTGCCCAAGAGATGCAAGCTTGTTCTCATCGCTGGTTGATTACCTATGATAATTCCCTAGAAATTCGCAAAAATTTTGAATTTGCCCAAGTTTTCGAGTGGGAATTGCAATATGGGATGAATAATTATAAACAAGCTTCAGCCGCGAAAGGGAAGGAGTTGTTTATTACTAATACTCCCAATCTCTCTATCTAATCTTCTGTAGGATAGAACAGTAGTCCCTATTCCCTATTCCCCATTCCCTATTCCCCATTCCCCATTCCCTATTCCCCATTCCCCATTCCCTATTCCCCATTCCCCATTCCCCATTCCCTATTCCCTATTCCCTAATTCCTATTCCCTAATTCCTATGAATGCACCTCTCGAACGAATTCAACTGTCGCAGACGGCGAAGGATCAGCTAACGAAACTGAAACGGTATACGAAAATTGAACAGTGGAATATTCTGTGTCGTTGGGCGTTTTGTCGTTCTTTGGCGGAACCGTCGATCCCGTCTCCGGTTCCCATTCCCCGTGATAGTAATGTGGAGCTGTCTTGGCGGGTTTTTGGTGGGGAGTTGGCGGAGGTTTTAGCGATCGCCCTCAAACAACGCTGCGTTAATGATGGACTCGGCACCGATCCGGAAACTCTGGCACTTCAATGTCGCCGTCATATCCATCGGGGAATTGGCTATTTGGCGGGCGATCCGAATCTGAAGAAGATTGAAGATTTAATCCGGTTGTGCGATCGCTCTAGCCTTGAGTGAGCGATCGCACGGCTGGGACTCAGTTATTGCAAGAGTTCTGCAATAAACTGGAAACACCTTCCAGTCTACTTATTGATAATTTTTCTGGATTAGTTCAGATTATCCAGTCCCAGACATTAAGATAAGATTCTGATTAAATCTAAGTTGACAAAAAAAGCTAGATCGTGTACCAATTCCCCTGTCTAAGTTGGCACTGGATCTTTACAAAACTTAAAATAAAAATTAATTAGGAATTCCTCTCATTAGTTGTACAATATCTTATAAATTAATTTTTAGTAACTTTTCCTAAAGGAAACGACAGGATGACCATGAGATTGAATCGACGACACTTTATTCTCGCAGCAGGAACAGGAATCGCAGCGGTTGCGAGTAAGAATATAATTAGTAGAGGACCGGCGATCGCCCAACGAACCAGCTTAAACCTCTATTCCTCCCGTCACTACGACACCGATGATGAACTTTACGAGAGCTTTTCCCGTGCGACGGGAGTTAAAGTTAATCTGATTGAAGGCAAGGCAGAACAACTCATCGAACGAGTTAAAAGCGAAGGGGCAAATACCAGAGCCGATGTTTTACTAACCGTTGATGGGGGTAACCTGTGGCGAGCCAAACAAGATGGTATCCTACAATCAGTTAACTCTTCGACCCTGAACCAGAAAATCCCCAATAATCTCAGAGATCCCCAAGGCTATTGGTTTGCCTTCTCGAAGCGAGCTAGGGTGATTATGTATAATAAGAATAAGGTGAGTAAATCTCAACTCTCTACCTATGAGGATTTAGCCGATTCAAAATGGAAAGGGAAAATTTTAATTAGAAGTTCGAGCAATATTTACAACCAATCTCTGGTCGGTTCCTTATTAGCAGCCCATGGTGAAGATCAAATCCTAGCTTGGTCCAGAGGTATGGTTTCTAACTTTGCCCGATCGCCAGAAGGCAACGATACCGCCCAAATTAAAGCTTGTGCTGCCGGAGTCGGTGATATTGCGATCGCCAATAGCTACTATCTCGCTCGTTTAGGTAAATCAAGCGCGCGGGAAGATCAACAAGTCTTTAATACTGTAGGCATCTTCTTCCCTAACCAAACCGGCCCCAATGGTCGGGGAACCCATGTTAATATTAGTGGCGGTGGTGTTGTGAAACACGCCAAAAATCAACAAGCAGCGATCGAATTTTTGGAACATCTCGCAGAGCGTCAAGCTCAACAGTTTTTCGCGGAAGGAAATAACGAGTATCCTGTGGTTGCTGGTGTTCCCCTTGATTCTGTGCTGCAAGGGTTTGGTAGCTTTAAAGCCGATCCTCTCAACCCCGATGTCTTCGGTAAGAATAATGCAGAAGCCTTAAAATTAATGGATCGAGCCGGTTGGAAATAGTGGTATAGCTTGCATTGCTTAGGAGCTAAGGCTTCAAGCTGTACTTGATAGAAAAGAGAGTCGCGATAACAAGCAAGTAGGGTAGTTTATTAATGCACCCTACTTGATTCACCTCTAAGAAGAAGGCTGAATGCGCTCCACCCTTCCTGTACTGCCATCCATTTTTACCCAATCTCCATCTTGCAAAAAACGGGTAACTCCGGGAATTGAAACAATGGCGGGAATACCCATTTCTCTAGCAACAATGGCAGAATGGGAGAGTAAGCTACCCCGTTCGACTAATACTCCAGATGCGGCAGGAAATAACATAATCCAACCGGGATCTGTACGTTCGGCAACCAGGATTCTACCGGGTTCTAGGATGGCGTTTTCTGGATTGGTAATTACTTTTACTTGCGCTTCGACAATGCCAGGACAACAGCCTAAGCCTTGCAGAGTAGAGTCGGAGTTATCGGAGGGTGTGACAGAAGCGTGGTTTTCCTGGAAACGATTGCCTTGATAGACAATGCCACGGGTTTCAAAGCGATCGCCAATCTCAGAATTCTGCTGATATTCTGCAAACTCCGCCTTTCTCAATTCTACCAAACCTTGCAAATGGGTACAAGTATTCGTCCCTTCCACAAATCCTAAAATCTCGTTGACTTCCAGATAAAAGATATCGCGATCGTCCTGGAGGAGATCGAGCGCAACGAAGCGCTTACCAAGTTCGACAAAAATGCGGCGCACATGGCCAAATAAGCGAGTTCGTTCAAAGCGGAGATTTTCGCGATCGCGCACTCGCTCCCTAGCATTATACAACACCCAATCAAACAGCCAGCGTTTTAAACCAAAGTGTCCCAAAGTTTGACTAACTTTCACCTCCGCTGCTTGGCGCAAGTCCGCCGAAACTGAAGCAGAATCTTGGAATTGCCCGGATTTTGCCAGTTGACCCACTGAGCGCAAAAGGGGTAGAGGATTATCGAATAGAGTGGGACTTTCTAGTTTCAGCTCTCCCAAACAGCGATCGCCAAATTTGTGCAAATATGCTTCATACTTTTGCTCTACCTCTGGGATATTTTTCAAATGGGACAAAATCGCGCCCAATTCTCCCTCACAGAAAACTTGAGTTAGTCTCTCATCTTTAGCGACTAAACGCGCTAATTCTTTCACCCGTATCGCTGGTTCTGCGCTAATCATACCCCCTTCACCACTAATTAAATCATTTTGCAACGTCCCCGTACTCTCGTTGCACCAAGATTGAGCCAACTTTTGCAAAACACCATAGAAAATCATCGCAAAGAAATCATTAATCAACGGTGCGTCCCAACTGCGTAATAACTGCCGTTCTAGATCCCGGTAATGAGCCACTAATTCATCAGCACGTAAATCCTGAAGTTCCAATCCCTTAAACTTCTGTCCTAACCCTTGTGCCAATCGCTGATAAAATCCCTTGATCTTAGACTGTAATAAAATAAAGTTGAGTCCTAAGCCAGCAACAGTTCGCAATAAGCGCAGGCTATCCATTATCTGCACCGAGAGCGCTGTTTTTTGACTCACTTGAATGCCGATAGACTCTAAAATTTCATCTGAAATAGGTTCTTTTACACCCATCATCTGCTCCATAAACCGGCGATTGACTTGAAACCCAGGCAACAGAGACAAAACCTTGTACCAACTCAGGAGATTATAGTAAACGCGTCCTTGTAGTAATCCAATCATGCGATTAAACGTTTGGGAATTATTTTCCACCACTGTTCTATCCACACCCATTAACAGACAAAATTGCCGGTACACTTCCTCATAAGCGCGACGAGCAAAGGAAAAGGTTAAGGGGGTGGTAACTCCACTATAGCTTTCGGAGATATTGCTATTGTCCCAAAGATTCAATTGACCATCAGGATCGGGTAGTTTGGCTAATCCGGTAATTGGTCGTGCTTGGAGCAAATAGACTCGATTATTTTCCACCGCCCATTCTATATCCTGGGGACGACCAAAATGCGCTCCGACTTGATAGACTAAGTCAGTAATTTGGTCGATCGTGTCTGCCTCTAACAAGGGCTGATCTTCTGGAGCAGAAATGACTGTTTTTTGGCGATTGATACGATAGGTTTGCCCATCGACTTCCCCCGAAACTAAAGCATCCCCAACTCCTGAAACTGCGCTAATCACCGTAACCCCTCGTTGACCGGTGACGGGATCGGCTCCAAAGGCGACTCCGGCAACCTCGGCATTGACCATGCGCTGAACGAGGACGGCTGGGGGTTTGGGGTTGCCCAAATGATGTTGCTGACGGTAGGCTAAGAGGCGATCGCTAAATCCAGAGCGCCAAACTTTGACCACTCGGTCAGTCACCTCCTCCACAGACACAAATAGAAAGCTCTCCAATTGTCCCGCAAAGGAATAGTCTGCCCCATCCTCATCCACCGCCGAAGAGCGTACTGCCACCTTTTCCCCATGGGGAGAGAGAATAGTTAGGGCTTGTGCTAATTCCTCTTTTACCTTATGATTTAAGTGCAATGCTGCAATATCATCAGAAATAGTGCCCGTTGCCAAAGCTTCCTGTTGTTCCTCCATTAAACACTCGTAAAATGCACTGGGTGACACCACAAACCACTCAGGAATAGGCAAATTAAGAGCTTGCAATTGGGCTAGGGCAGCGCCTTTACCCCCTAATTCTTGAGAATGGGTTGTGTTTTGAGCAGTGAGGATGTAAGTCATAGGATTTGAGAAAATAGGGAAGAAAAATGGACGATCGCCAACTCAAACTTGTAGAAAGAACTGTAGTATACGAATATTATTTTAATCTACTACTTAGAGGGAGGTTTAATTTGTATTTGCGGTTAAAGATACGCTTGTAGCACTTCACAAGTAGCCTGTCCAGTATGACACCAACTAAATTGTGCTGCTCTTTTGAGACTTGCTTGACTGAGATCTTCTCGTGCTTGAGGCTCTTGAATCAGGGTTTCCATGGCAGCAGTAATTTCTGGTACTTGGTAGGGATCGACTAAAATAGCGGCATCGGCGGTAATTTCGGGAAGGGATGAGCAGTTAGAGGTAATGACTGGAGTTCCACAAGCCATGGCTTCGAGGACGGGTAAACCAAAGCCTTCCCACAAACTGGGGAAAATGAGGGCGATCGCCTGATTCATCAGGATAGGAAGTTGTTCTGATGACACATAGTCAAGGAATTTCACTTGCTCAGTTACTCCCAGTTCGTTAATTTGAGCGATTAAACTGGGGGTGTAGCGGCGATCGCTCGGTCCCACTAACCACAACTCGTATTCTCGATCGTGAGGTAGCTTTGCAAATGCCTCAATCACCCGATGCAGATTTTTATAATTCACATGACGACCAACATAGAGAAAATAATTAGAAACAGGTAAATTTAAGGGCTGAAACCGATCCCGATCGTAACCGAGTAAAATGGGAGTGATGCGATCGGCTTTGATCGAAAAGTAATCCACGATATCATTTGCCGTTGCCTGGGAATTACAGATAATATGAGTCGCTTGATTGAGAACTTGTGGCAGATAATACTGGGAATATAGGGTAAGGGGCGATCGCCTTTCCGGAAACCGCAAGGGAATCAGATCGTGAACCATCACAACAAACCGACACCCTTGAAATAACGGCGCTTCGGGTAGAGGAGAAAACAGTAAACTCCCTTGCAGCTCGCGATAGAGTTTAGGTAACCGAAACTGAGTCCAGAGTAACCGTTTGAAATGACCTTTTGCTCCTTGTTCTGGCGTTTGTCCTCCAGGAATTGGATAATGGCAGTACCCCTCTAACTTTCGGGCACTTAACAGGGTTGGATTCAACTCTCTCAGATAAGGTAAAATATTCAGAGTATAGGTGCTAATTCCCGTGGGTTTGTTCATTAGCACAGCTAAGTTAATTAAAAAACGATCATTCATTAGATTGAGAACGATAAATATTCACGGAATTTGTTATGACTAAACCCCAGATTAAAAACCTCTATTACATCACTCACATTAACAATATACCGTCTATTTTAGAAAACGGTATATTGTCTCATCAAGAACTTTTGGATTCCCATATTCAATTCACTCCTATTTATGATTCAGATATTGTTAATCGTCGCCAACATCGATCAATATCAGACGATCAAACTTTATGGAGTTACGCAAATCTTTACTTTCAACCCCGAAATCCGATGATGTATCGGGTTATCAAAGAAGGGTATATAAAGAATATTGCCATTATTTCTATCAAGCCCCAAGTCTTGGAAGAACCCGGAGTTGCGATCGCTGATGGCAATGCAGCACATAACCAAACTAAATTCTACCCTTTAAGTGAGGGTCAGATAAGGTTAGAAAAAAATTGGAAAACAATTCAAAAAGAATGGTGGAAAGATACAGATGGATCGAAGCGAGTTATCATGTCTGAGTGTTTAATCCCTAAACTAGTTAAACCCACTCTAATTGATTCTATTTTTGTGCCAACAAATGAGGTTCTAGAAAAGATTCGTTTATTGATTTATACAAGTAAGATACCAGTCATAAAAGAAGGGAATTTATTTTTTCAGCCCAATAATAGATTCCGTGTCTCTAGTCATGTTTTTCTTGTTGATGGAGATCTGTTCTTTTCCACTATGCATACGCTGACCATTAGTGTGAATTTACAAGGAGTGATGAGTAAAGGATTAGCTTCTAGATCGAAATACCAGTTTCCTGATGTTTATGTAAGATATCAAGATGCTTGTAAGAATAAACAACTAACTGCTACAATACCTTGTCTCTATAGACGAGAAGCTTCATTGGATGAAGAGCTTGCTGATTTAGGGACTCCCTTAAACACTCCGAATTCTGTCAAATGGTTTTTACTGTTTGCCACGAAACGACACTGGAGACAAAACTCTAGAATAGAAGATATTGAAGCGGGGTTAAGTTGGATTAAAGATAATGCCGTCAAAGCAGGAATTAAATCTCTAGCCCTACCTGCATTGGGTTGTGGATTAGGGAAACTTCAATGGTCAGAAGTTGGCCCTTTGATGTGCCACTATTTATCTGATATTGGCATTCCTGTGGCGATTTATTTACCCCGCGAAGAGCCACTCGATTCTAAATTCTTAACTCCTGACTTTTTACTTAATCATTAATCATAACTCATGAGGTTATTTTCATGCAATTCTTATACAAGCATACTCAAATTGGGACAATTATTCTTGTTCTCTTAGCGGCTCTTTTGCCCCTGGTATTTTTCTATCTCTCTAAAGGCTTTTTAGGTGTGGGAGCGAGTGTTTTGATCGGGATTTTAATACTTACCATTTTGTTGAGTACATTAACTGTGACCATTACCTCAGAACGGATTAAATGTTCGTTTGGAGTGGGTTTAATTCATAAAAGCTTTCCCTTGTCCAATATCACCAATACAGTGATTGTCAAAAACCCCTGGTATTATGGATGGGGAATTCGCCTGACTCCTAGGGGATGGATGTTTAATATATCGGGGTTAGATGCGGTGGAAATTGAGTTCAATTCTCAGTCCTATTTTCGCATTGGCACGGATGAACCACAAGCTTTAAAATCAGCGATTGATGAAGCCATTGAAATCGATCGTCAACTCTGATGAGAAACTCTGGCTTGCAAAAATTGCTGTAACCCTTGCCAGCGTCCTTGGTAGTTATCGGGATTTTGCTTAATCCAATCGGCGATAATTTTTAGACTAAGATAGCCCAAGTTTAAGAGCAAGGCTAGAGGGGTTCCATGTTGCTGTAAGAAGTAAAGTTTGCTAAAGGTAGCGTGATGGAGTTTCGCTTTGAGGTTGCGATCGCTAGTTGCAGACACTTGATGGATGACTAAGATCGCCTGAGTGACGGCAATAGAATAGCCTTGTTTGAAATAGCGCTCGCATAGATCATTGTCTTCATAGTAGAGAAAATAATGGGTATCGAATTGGGGACAAGATTCAAATTGGGCTAAATTGAGCATCAGGCTACATCCGGATACCCAGCGAGAGGGAAGAATTTTAGCAGGCGGGTTTTCTGAGGAGGCAATGGGACGTTGATGGGGGAGCAATCCGAGCCATCGATTAAATTGTCCTTGGGTAAACCAGGAATTTCCTTGGCTGTCTTGAATTTGAGTCCCTAAAATGGCTAAGTGAGGATGTTCTGCAAAGCAGGTGTGAATGTAGGGAATGGCAGCATCAACTAAGGTAGTATCCGGATTGATTAACCAAACAATGCTGTGAGGATCGCGCTCATAAATCCAGTTTAATCCTAAATTACAACCCCCTCCAAAGCCTAAGTTTTCAGGTGCACTCAGCAGGGTTAAGTTGGGATAGATTGGGGTTAGGGGTTGAAGAGTTAGATCGTCTGGAGAATTGTTGACGATCAGGATATGCAGGTTCGCTAAATCTGGTGCTGGAATGGACTTAAGGAGTAATTGAATTAAGTCTGTAGAGTAATAATTAATGATTAATAGATATAGCATTTTGAATTGATTGGTGCATCAACAAGATTTTGCCCTCTCCCTATATCCCTCTCTCCCCATCCCCCTATCCCCCCATCACAGCGCGAAGCACTATATTGCTTAGGGAATTAGGGAAACTGGCGATCGCGCACCTCCTGACTAAAGGTTTTCACTGCATCGGTAATCGTCTCGTGGAGATTAGCATAGACTTTTGCAAAAGGGGGTTGCCAACTGGAGAGTCCCAAAACGTCGCTTGTGACTAACACTTGGCCATCACAATGGGGTCCTGCACCAATACCAATAGTGGGGATAGGAAGGGTTTCGGTGATTTTTTGGGCTAGATCGTGGGTGATATTTTCCAGGATAATGGTAAAGGCTCCGGCTTCCGAAAGAGCGATCGCCTCGTGTAAAATGCGATCGCCTTCTACTTGTGCCTTCCCCTGTCTGCGATAACCCTGTCGATGCACGGATTGAGGCGTTACTCCCACATGACCGACGACCGGAATACCGCTTAAACTTAAACGATGGACAATCTCGATCATTTCCGGATAGCCCCCCTCTAGTTTCACTGCCCCCGCTTGGGTTTCCTTCAATACTCGACCCGCCGATCTTAAAGCCTGAATGGGGCCTTCTTGATAACTCATAAAGGGGAGATCGCACACTACCAACGCTTCTTTCACCCCTCGACAGACCGCTTGGGTATGATGAATCATCTGATCCAAGGTTACCGGTAGGGTTGTGGGATGACCTAACGCTACCATGGCCAAAGAATCTCCGACTAAAATCAGATCGACCCCAGCCTTATCCAGCAGTTGAGCAAACGGATAATCCCAGGCTGTGAGCATCACCAGAGGATGACCTTGACGCTTGCGTTTCACTAATTGGCTGGTTGCGATCCCCATTTGCCATTACCCTTATGTCACAATTAAAGAAATGAATCCTGGGCTAGTTTATGGAGTTTCCCCAGAAGCCCTTCTTATTTTAGAAGTTTTTGTCCCTCCTGGGAAAAACGGTTGGCTTTATTGTCTTCCAATTCTAAAAAAATTCTTAATTTTCTGGGAAAATCATGTAACTCTCCGGGGAAGTGTGTAGTTACCTATAAAAGACCTTTCCGTACTGTCACGTAGCTGTCACGGGATACGTGATGGCATCAGGGTTAGTAGGGTCGATACACTTCAGTGGTGTTTCTTTTGCTTGGTGGAAATCTACCTATGTTTGACTTCCTTCCTTTATCCTTAAGTTTATGCCGACGGTGTATGGCAATCGCCACGATTACCTCTCTAGTTGGTTTATCCTTAAATTGGGATCTATCTGTGGCGATCGCTCAAACCTCTTCAGAAAGCGAACAAATTGTCTATGTTCCCCAATTGCAAGACTGGGAAGACCCCCCCCCGGGTCTCCCTAGTCGCCGTGAAAGCGCCGGAAGTCGTACAGGCTGCACGATGAAAGCCGAGACCGGTGGAGAATATCAAGCCTTAAGCTCAATTATGCCCAGACATAGCTTTGGGTTGACAACCCAAGCTTCTCCTACCCTTTATTTCTATGTTCCTCCCAATCAATCAGAGGTTGTAGAGTTTGCTTTGGAGGACGAAACGGGTAATGAAGTTTATAAAGTAGGGTTGAGCCTGAAACAACAGTCTGGATTAGTTGCGGTTAATCTTGCTGACTTACCGAATTCACCAAGCTTAGAGGTCAACCAAGTTTATGTTGGCTATTTTCAATTGAACTGCAATGGACAATGGTTAGATCATGTGGCAACGGGAATCAAACGCATTCCGTTAGAGCCAATGCACCAAGAACAATTAACACAAGGGGCGATCGCCGATCAAATTAGATTTTATATCCAAAATGGAATATGGTACGACCTCCTGCAAACCCTCATCGAAGCTTATCCGCATAACCCGAGTATTCCTCTGAATTTAAATACCCTATTTTCGACTCAGGCCATTGAACTTGAACATCTACTGCCCGTGATTAACCCTTCCCAGCCCATTATCCTCATATCCATTAAAAATTAAAAAGAAGTCAAGGAATATAGCGCAAAGCGCTAAGGAATAGGGAATGGGATTATGCCTCGACAAAATCGATCAACAATGATTGAATATCAACCTCCCTTCTACTTCAACGATGGTTTAATCCAAACCCTGGTTGTAGACTACTGGTATGGAAAAACATGGAAAAAATGGGGCGATCGCGCTTCCTGGTTAAGCCATCTCCCCCAAGTTCCTTGGCAAGAACAGATCTTCACAGGTGCTGAAGGCGTTCCTCTCTGGGGCATATGGAGTTGTCCCACCAATGCTCAAGGGACAATCATCTTCAATACAGGAATCGATGGCATAGTTAAAAACGAGTGGTACGCTCATTTATTCGCTCGCAAAGCTTATCAGCGTAATTTTGCCATTCTTCTCTACGATTGGCGAGGTCACGGAAAAACTGCCCAACTTTCCCCCGTCCCCTCCTCCTACGGTTGGCGAGAAGGACAAGACCAAGTTCATCTGGCAGAACAACTGACAAAACTCGGTTGTCCTACTCCAGTAATTCTCACCGGTGCATCGATGGGGGGACAATTAGCGTTATGGGGATTAAATGCAGCCATCGAAACCCGTTGTTCTCTCATCTGCGGCGGAGCGACTCTCTCTACAAATCTCGAATCTAACCTTTCTCTAGCCCATTTACGAACCACGTTCATGGGTCGAAAAATTGAGCAGCGTTTTGTGCGAAAATTTTGCGCCGAAGCCGAAAAACGGCGAGAACTCTTTCCCCAGACGTTAAAATCGGGTGCTGTGGAACGGATGACTTCAGTTGATCGGTGCGATCGCGAAATGGTCATCGACTACTACGGTTTTAACAGCATCGAAGACTATTATCACCAAACCAGCGCCCTGTACTTTTTGGATCGCTTAACCCTTCCCTACTTAATTATCTATGCCGAAGATGACCCCCTATTCAATCCGCAAATCATCCCGCAGATGAAAGAGCGCATGGCTCAAAATTCCCATGCTCATTTGATCCTCACCCAAAAAGGCGGTCATATCAGTCACATTAACAAACCCAACTATTCAGAAGATCGATTTTGGGGGATGAATCGATTACTAGAGTTTTGCGAAGTGCTACTTGAGAGCTATTGTTCGTCGATATTCTGATTAACTAGGAAAAGGCTCCCACCCTATATCTTTCATCATTGTTCATTCCAATGTCTACCGAAGAACTACTAAAACAAGGCTTTACGTATCACCAACAGGGACAATATGCCCAAGCAGAAGAGGTTTATGGGCAAATTGTGCAGCAGGAACCAGAGAATACGAATGTGTTGTGTTTATTGGGAATGGTGGCGCGGGGACAGGGAAAGTTAGAGGAAGCGATCGCTCATTACGAAAGCGCGATCGCCCTCAAACCCGACTTTATTGAGGCGCGGTTTAACTTAGGTAATGCTCTGAGTGCGAGTGAACGTACAGAAGAAGCGATCGCCTGTTATCAACTCCTCTTAGAGCTACAACCGAATCATGCGGGGGCTTACAGTAATCTGGGTTTACTCTACCATCAGCAAAATCAGATTGCAGAAGCGAAACAGGCTTTGGAACAGGCGATCGCGATCGATCCCAATCAGGTGGAAAGTTTCTATAATCTGGGTAATCTGTACAAGGCTGAACAAGAGTGAGATCGCGCCATTGCCTATTACCAGCAAGCCTTAAATTTGAATCCTAACTTTCCCCAAGCGCTGCTGAACCTGGGAAATACACTACAACAGCAAGAAAAGGTGACAGGAATTAACGTTAAGCGTCGTCAAGAGGCGATCGCATATTATAAGCGGGCAACTGAAGTTAACCCCAACTACACCGAAGCCTATTATACCCTCGGCCATGCCCTCATCCAACAGGGTCATATCGCCGAAGCCATCCTTGCCTATCAGAAGGGCTTAAAACTCGACTCCGAAGAACCCAAAGCCCATACCGGACTTGCGTTTGCACTGCTCAGTCTCGGTTTTCTCGAACAAGGATTTAGTGAATATGAATGGCGCTGGAAAACTGAAGAATTCACCACAGGCAACCTTACCCAACCCTCTTGGAACGGTGAACCTTTAGTTGGTAAAACCCTCATGCTCTATAGCGAACAAGGCTTAGGGGATATGATACAAATGATCCGTTATCTCCCCTGGGTGAAAGAACAGGGAGCCAAGATTATCCTCGAATGTCGCCCACCTCTGAAGCGTCTGTTTGCAACCTTGCCGCACATTGAGCAAATTGTTACCAGGGAAGAGAAATTACCCCCCTTTGATGAACAGGCTTCCTTAATGAGTTTACCTCACTTAAGCAACACATCCTTAAACACCATTCCTGCTCCGCTGCCCTTTACTTTACCCGATCTTCCCGAAAATTTGATCCTCCCGGAAAGCACAGCTAAATTGAAAGTGGGGTTAGCATGGCAAGGCAATACAGAACATCCTAACAATTATCTACGATCGTGTTTGTTTTCTGACTTACTGCCCCTGTTTAATTGCGACAATGTATGCTTTCATAGCCTCCAAAAAGAACTCTCTGAAGGCGATCGCCAACAATTACAGCAAACCCCTATCCAAGTCTTTAACCCAAACTGTGATGACTTTCTCGATACCGCTCATATTATCCGGCAACTGGATCTGGTGATTACAGTGGATACGGCGATCGCTCACTTATCTGCAACATTAGGCAAGCCTACATGGATACTTTTACACTTTAGCTGTGATTGGCGGTGGATGCTCCTGCGTGTTGACAGTCCCTGGTATCCTACTGTCCGCTTATTCCGCCAAACTCAACCTGGAGATTGGTTCACCGTCATGGTTCAAGTGCAACAAGCCCTAGTATCAATTCAAAATTAAACCTTGTAGGGTAACTCTATTAATTGACCATAGAGTAAACATCTATCTCACAAAAGCGGAAATTTCTGTATCAAGCAGCACAAGAAAGCGGCAAATCGATCTTAAAACAAGTACCCATCCCTGGATTTGATGTACACTCGAACTCTCCGTGATGTTCTTGAACAATAATTTGATAGGCAGTAGTCAAACCCAATCCAGTTCCCTGACCAATGGGTTTAGTACTAAAAAAAGGATCGAAAATCTTGCTCCTGATTTCATCAGGAATTCCCAAACCATTATCCTGAATCAGAATAACCACTCTATCGTGAGAATCCCTCTTTGTTTCTATCTGAATTTCTCCTGTAAAATCCGGCTCAACTTTCTGCCTTTCAACCACCGCATCAATGGCATTTTCTAATATATTTACCAGAGCTTGATTGAGCTGTCCTGGATAGCATTCCACTGGCGGAATTTCGTCGAACTTCTGAATCACTTCAATTGCCCCTGTTGCCGACAATGGCAATAAAGAATTGGACAGTAAACTCAGGGTATTCTCTATAGCGGCATTTAAGTCAATTAATTTACAGCCTTGTTCATCTAAACGGGAAAAATTACGCAGAGATAACACGATTTTTTTAATTCGATCTGCCCCTGTTTTCATTGAGTCGAGTAACTGGAGAAAATCTTCTTGGATAAATTCTAAATCGAGGGATTCGATCTGATTCGTAATTACAGGAACAGGTTCAGGGTAATATAACTGATATAGCCCAATTAAATTGAGCAAATCATGAACGTATTGAAAGCTAGACTCAATATTACTATAGATAAACGTAATGGGGTTATTGATTTCGTGGGCTATCCCCCCAACCATTTTACCTAAAGCAGCCATTTTTTCAGATTGCACCAGTTGAGATTGGGTGTTTTTCAATTGTCCTAACATTTGCTCTAAATTGTCTGCTTTTTCCCGTTCTTTTTTCTCGGAATCCCGCAAGGCAGATTCTATCCGGGTACGAGCTTCAATTTCTGCTGCTAGATGCTGATTAATCTGGTTCAGTTCTTGGATACGTTCTTGAACTCGCTGTTCTAAATTTCCGTTGGTAATTCTGAGTTCATTTTCAGCTTGTTGACGAAGTTTTATTTCTTCTTGTAGTTGGTGATTTATAAGGGCTAATTCTTCGGAAGTTTTGAGCGATAAAAACTGAGGAATTAAAGTCACCATAGCAGTAGCCGTATAACAAGAAACTAAGGCAGTAGCCGCTTGCTCAATACCCGAGATCCAGTAATTGGGATACCACAGGGTCCAGACCTCAAGTAAATGGCCGATTCCACAAAGAATAATAAAAGCACTAAATAGAATAAAAATATTTAAGAATGGAACATCTTGACGTTTATATACTGAGTAAACGAGAATGATAGGAATAGAAAAATAAGCTAAGGCAATCAGAGCATCACTGGTAACGTGAAGACTGACTAGGGGAGTTTGCCACAGATAACAGTGACCATGAGGCATATAAGCTAGACTGGAAGAAAAAAGAGAGGCGATCATAGTCTGTTTGTTCACAAAACCTAAAAGCTGAGATCGTTATCTTACAGCATTGCGATCGCCGGTAAAGTGTCCCCAAAAACAGATGTAATTTCTAACCCTTTAGGGTGAGCAGGAGAATATGTTGTATTCTACAATTTCTAGTGTTAGACCCTGCCCACCCTACGATATAGTCGTTGATTCAAATGCCTGCGTGACCTAAAGCCATGGCAGTAACTAGCATTCCTAGAACGAGGAAAGGTTGGGCGCTGGCTTGGTATTTGACATCATTTTCCAGGGGATTTCGGAGGAAATACATATCTTGGAATGTGATTTGGGGAATCACAAATAGGAGCAGAATGGTGGCATAGAAATTTTCGTGAATGCTGATGAGATAGGCGGCAACTCCAGCTTGGAAGATATCAATCATCAGTACACAAATCCAGGCTGCTGTGCCAATTCCGAACATCACGGGCAGGGATTTTAAGCCCAGTTTCTGGTCTCCTTCTACGCTCTTAAAGTCATTAACGATCGCAATCCCCAACCCCGAAAGACTGTAAAATAGGGTCAAAATGGCGATCGTCCAATTCATTTGCCCAAACAGGGCATGACCTGCCCACCAGGGAAAGGCGATATAACTTGCACCGAGGGCATAATTACCAAGCCAACCATTTTGCTTGAGTTTCAGGGGGGGGGCAGAATAGATATAAGAAATATAGCTGCCAAAAACGGCGATCGCCGTAATCACCTTGACTTCATGACCCGCCCAAATATCCAAACCATAGGCCAAGAAGACCCCTAATAATAATAAGATCCAAATCTGAGCCTCTACCTGGTCTGTAGAAATAGCTCCAGAGGGAATGGGTCGATAGGGTTCATTAATGGCATCAATTTCCGCATCATAATAATCATTCATGGTTTGGGTATAGCCCACCATCAATGGCCCTGACAGCAGCATACAAGCCGCCGCCATCAACACATTCTCTACTGTCCAAGTAAAACCTCCAGAAGAGACCGCCCCACAGAGAACCCCCCAAATCAGAGGAATCCAAGTAATCGGTTTCATCAACTGGAGGCGAATTTTCCAAATGTTCGTTTCTTTCGTTTCTGCGCCCTTCATCCCCAGCATTTGCCGAGTTTGGGCACTGGCGCTAGGGGGACTACTGCTAGTGCTACTGCGTCGCCGTCGTCGGGAAGATGTAGATTGAGATGCCGTTTCGTCGTTACTCATAGCCTGGTTCTCCTCAAATTGGGGGGTTACAATTCCTCTTAAAATGAAATGTTCAGATAGCGGTCTTGGAACTTTGCGCCTTTTACGGGTTTACCACTTAATGCCGGAGGGAGCAAAATATTGCGCCGTTGGTCGCCGGCTTCAATGGTGATTTCTGGCCCGTATTGGGTGAGTTTGACCTGTTTCTTATCAAATCCAGGCAAAAATAAACTGACACTTTTCTGAGCGACATCAAGCGTGATGGGTTTCGGGGCACGAGTTGCTTCAGTAAAGTCCGGTAGCGCCTTTTGCAGCACTTGCCAATTTTTGCTTTTCTCAAAGGGCACAATGCTAATACTCAATGGCTCAAATTGAGCCGTAGCGGTGCTAACATCGATCGCCTCATGATCGAAGGTATCGTACAATTCTTGAAAGCTATTGGCGGCTTCGGCGGCCTGGGTATCGTGAATGACGGACTTATTCAAAATCATGCCTCCCACCGTAACCCCGACTTGCTGGGCACTCCCCCACAAATCCATGGCCTTCGCTAATGCTGTTTTATCCCCTGTGGTTACTAAATAGGCTGCCACTCGATTGGGATTCGTAATGGCTGCTTTGCCTGCATCCAGGGTTGAATTGGCTTCTTGAGTGGGCGCAGCAAAATTATCCTTAGACAGGTCTACATTCAAAATGGCACTACTAATGGGCCCCAGAAACGGAGATAGGGCTTGGCCCACATCTGAGTTCACAATCACATCCCGGAACCGACGGATATACCAACTCATGATTTCCGGTGTTCCCAACATTCTCAGGGTTTCGCGATCGCCGTCTCCATCATATACAATCACATCATATTTTCCGCTTTGGTCATAATCCCGCAGAGCGTACAAAGCTAACGCCCCATCCATTCCCGGTAATAACCCCAACTCTTGACCAAAAACTTCCTTAAAAAACGGCTTTTGTAAATACTGCGCTTCCAGTTGCTTCACATCTTCCCAACTGCGCTCTAATAAGGCAGCGCTTCGGAGATTAACCGCCTCCAGATTAGATTCAATGACCCCAGGAGTCCCTTCTTTCACCTGGCCCAACATCAATCCAATTACTGAAGGGGGTTCAGACAGGGCTAACAGCACCCGCTTCCCCGTACTAGCCATATGTTTAGCCGTGGCAATGGCCAAGGTTGTTTTACCCGTGCCACCCTTACCCAAAAATGTCAGAATCAGAGCCATGTCTGTTAATTATTCACAATCACGCTGTTGTCCCAGTTTAGCGCTTTCATGGGTACTCAGTGACCAAGGGCCAAACCAATGGTCACTGTTGGTGATGAATTCAAGGGTCTTACTGTGCCACTAGCTCTTCTTCAAAGAACCAAGTTGAAAATTGACCGCTAAACTCAACTACAAAACCGACACCCGATCCATCGACCATTTTATAGCCGGTGATTGTCCCTACAGGGTTCTGCTTGATTTTGTCTACCAGATTAGCAGGGATGCGATCGATTAAACCTTTTACTTTTACCTTCTGACCAATATCCATTTATTCTATCTATACTATTCATGTTCTCCAATTCCACAGTGTATAGCAATGGGGGATCGTTAGCTGCATCTTACTGGATTATTGAAGGAGCCGATCGTTCCCTCAGAAGAGATTTAGAGGTAAAGACCGTCGAATATGGGCGATCGCAAATTTAAGAGTATTGGGTATTTAGATCTGAATCCTCAACCCGTCTCGGTAAGTGAAGAATGGGGCTAAAGTCAAAGGAAATCGCCCGGTCTACCTAGACGTTTGCCCAATACTCTAGCCCCTGATAGGGTTATGCTTATTGGGAAAGTTGTAAGGATTCGTAGGTATAAGGTTTAGCGATGTTCACTTGGAATAAGATCCGCAGTCCTAACCGTTCAAACCAGGGCATTCCTAAACCCCATCTCATTTTCACCATAAAGTAGTATTCCAGCAGTTCCTTACCCCAAACCACCCAACGGCCTTTGAGAGCATAGGAATTTTGAGGCTCTTCTAAACTGGGATCGGGCAGTACCGGAATCGCCACATAGACAATGCCGGTCTCTCCATATTCCGCTAAACAGACGGATTCTAGGGTCGGACGCTGGAAGGGGGCAGAAACCGCTCCACTAGCTACGGCAATATTGTGAGCGACAGCAACAGCCATCGCTTCCGTCATGGCTCCACTTTTGGGTAAACCAATGGGAATGGGAGTTTTATCGGGTTGGTCGAGAGCCACTGCCACTCCTAGGGCATAAATAGAGGGAAAATCCCGATGGCGATAAGTGGGATTTACGGGAATAAAGCCTTTGGCGTTTGCAACATCTGGCAGTTGTTGCAGGAATTTAGCTCCTCGGAAGGACGGTAAAATCATGGAGTAGCTAAAGGGGAGTTGTTGACCGGTTTTGAGGGTAATTTTGTCTGGGGTAATGGCTGTAATTTCGGCATTGGTAAAGGTTTCTATCCCTCGTTCTTTGAGGAGTTCGCTGGTGTATTCTTTGGCATTTTTGACATCACTTACGCCTAAGTGGCCGATGTAGGGTTCTGGGGTAATGTAGGTGAGGGTGACTCGATCTCGTAATCCTCGACGGCGTAATTCTGAATCTGCCATCAGTAGAAATTCGTAGGCAGGGCCAAAACAACCGGCTCCAGGGGCTGCTCCAACGACTAGGGGGCCAGGATTTTCCAGGTATTTTACCCAGGCTTCCCGCGCATGGATGGCGTGATCTGGGGTACAAACGGATTGGGTATAACCGCCATGGGGGCCGAGTCCAGGGATTGCGTCAAAGGCAAAGGAGGCTCCGGTGGCGATCGCTACATAGTCATAGTTGACAGTTTGCCCCCCTTCTACGGTAATGGTTTGGGTATGGGGGTTGAGAGCGGTGACTTTGTGGTTAATCCATTCAATTCCCAAACGTTTGAGGTGGGGTTCGAGATCGATTTGAATCGATTCTAACGAGGCCATACCTAGGGTGACTCGGATTAATCCAGGGATAAAGGTGAAATGGGAGCGATCGCTAATCAGGATGAGGCGATCGCTCTTGGGCAGTAAGCTGCGTAATTCATGTACTGCTGGAAGTCCGCCTAAACCTGCCCCAATTACCACAACGTTTGTCATCGTTTTTTCTCCAAAGCTTGCCGATCTACTGAACTGTGCCCCCCAACAAGAGGCGAGTTGATAAAAATCTAATATTAATATAACTATATGGCGATCTTATCGAAAATGCAAGGTTTTCTAATCATTATCCTGTGGTTTTAGCCTGGAGGAGTGGAATAGTTAGCTGAAAAAGCCTAAAAAACAAGTTTTTGATGGGATTTCGCGAATCTGAGTGCATACAAAAAGTATAGAATGCTTGACAACTAAATAGCTATATTATAGGTTTAAGAGAGGAGGGACAACGGAGCTAACCGCCCTGACCACTGAAACAGAAGACAGAGGATTATGAATTACCACTTTAGTATTGTTTTAAATACAACCCTGGAAGAGGCGATCGCTCAAGTTACCGATGCCCTAAAACAAGAAGGATTTGGGATTTTAACCGAAATCAATGTCCAAAATGCCTTCGCCAAACATGGTATAGATTTTCATGCCTATCGGATTCTCGGTGCGTGTCATCCCCAGCTTGCCCATCGTGCCCTGCAAGCCGATGACAAAGCGGGAACCCTCTTTCCTTGCAATGTTGTGGTGCAAGAGAGGGGAGAAGGAGCGGTTGAAGTCTCTGCGGTTAACCCCTTGGGAATGCTCAAAGCGGTTGAACATCCTGATGTCCAAGCCATGGCTGAAGAAGCCAGTCAGAAAATGGAAGCCGTTATTCGCTCTCTGAAAACGCCAGTATTAACTGCATAGCAGTGGAAATGGGCACTTTTAAGGGAAAAAATACCCATTACTAACATGAAGCGCTATAACTTGCACAGTCACAACCACCCAGTTCTGGAAGATTAAATCTTTCCTCCAATTTAGGTCACCGTCTCCCCAATGGAATGATATAGAAATTGGGGAGAATTATCGATCCACCACCCTAATTTTAATTCAATTAATTATGTGGAAAATACTATCATTCTTACAAAAAAACTTAACTTGGTCAATTCCTATTTTTATGCTCTTAGGAGTTGTCTTTGGCATAGTTGCCAATCCATCGGGGCTTAAATCGCTCATCATTCCCCTGACCTTCTTAATGGTCTATCCGATGATGATCAACTTGCAAATGAAGAAAGTGATCTCCGGGGGAGACTATAAAGTTCAAATTATTACCCAACTAATTAACTTTGGGATCATTCCCTTTTTTGCTTTTGGCGTGGGGAAACTATTTTTTAATGAACAACCTCTAATCTTGTTGGGCTTACTGCTCACTTCCCTATTGCCCACCAGTGGTATGACGATTTCCTGGACCGGTTTTGCTAAGGGCAATATCAACGCGGCGATTAAAATGACGGTAATTGGCTTAATTGTTGGCTCTATTGCAACTCCCTTTTATGCCAAATACCTGATGGGAACCGTGATTGAGATTCCCCTGGTTAGTATTTTTAAACAAATTATCATTATTGTCTTTTTACCCATGATTTTAGGCCAGGTGACTCAGTTTCTACTGATTCAGCAAGTGGGAATGGACAAATATCAGAAAAACCTGAAGAAAAAATTCCCTGTATTCTCCACATTGGGAGTATTAGGGATTGTGTTTGTCGCTATGGCGCTCAAAGCTAAATCGATTTTAGCCAATCCGGTGATGCTGCTCTCATTGTTAGCGCCTTTGGTCACAATTTATGGATTTAATTTTCTGTTGAGTACCTTAATTGGTAAAGCTTTATTCGATCGCGACAATGCGATCGCCCTCGTTTATGGTACAGTGATGCGTAACCTGTCCATTGCTCTGGCGATCGCCATGACGGTGTTTGGTCAAGAAGGCTCAGAAATTGCCCTGATCATTACCATGGCTTACATTATCCAAGTGCAAGCAGGTGCATGGTACGTCAAGTTTACTGACCGCATTTTTGGTAAACTCCCCACCTCAGAACCGGTTTAGCCCCTTACAAACAACTATTTGATTAGGACTGTTACCATTACTGCGCAAAGCGTGGTAATGGTAACAGCATTTTTGATGCTATAGCGCCCATATTGAAGAAATAAAGTTAGGATACCAGTTTCTCCACTGGTCGGGGCAATGATAATCAGTTTCCAGATGATAGCTCACCTCAATTAATCCAAAATTAATCGCTCGTTTAGTTCTCCCGAACTAAAGTGTTCTAAACGCCGTAATTTCTTCTGAAGGTCGGCATGATGGAAACTATCCAAGGGTTGAATAAAGAAGCGGTTCAACTCTTGCCACTCAAATTGATAGCGACAAGTGATCGTGATTCGATGTTCGGTGTTTTGTATGGCTGCAACTAATGCTTCTAGACAGAGAGCAACATTTGGTTTGAGATGATAGCGTCCCCTTTTTTGCTCCAGATTCCACTCAAAATCATCAAACACAAATAAGAGCCGCTCTCCATTTTTGTGCAATGCTTTTAGAACGCTCCGCAGTCTAGATTTAAGATCTTTATCAGCGTCTCTCAATTTTTTGCGTCGCTTATCCGAAAGCTGTTCGCCTAATCTGTCGCTTAAATCTCCCTCATCAATTTGTCGCCACCAGACCAGAGGTGTATATTCTGAAAGACGATCGCACAATCGAGCGGCAATGGTACTTTTTCCCCATCCTCCCATTCCGGTGAGCAAGACCCCCATTTTTGACCAATCTGTTTTCAATATTCGCAAACAGCTTTGTAATTGACGACGACGACCTACGAATGCATGACGAGGCAGAAGGCGTAATTTTCTTTGATTATCAATAAACTGCTCGACTACATCAGGTCGAGGAATGGGTTCTCGCCCTTTGGTTCTTAGGGGTGTAACCAATGCTCCTGGCAGAAGATCGGCAATGTACAATCGTAGTAAGTGCCACCGTCCAGATTCTCTAGATTGCAGTAGAGCTTGATAGGTTAACGCTAAAGCTTCGGTTACCGTTTTTCCTACCGAAAGTGCTTCATAGAGCTTTCCAGCCGCTTCTGAGGCTAAATCGTCTTTAACTCGGTCTCCCCAACTCAATACTGCCGTTGCGCCTTGGTTTAACAGAGCTTCAGCCATGGAAGGGACGGCATCAGAATATCCGGTGCGACAACCAGAGAGAAACATGAGCTTGGGAGTATTGAATTGCAATGCTCTGGCAATCTCTTGAGCCGTGCTATTTTCGCGCTCTCCGAGTTCTGTTTCTGTGAGAAAGTAAGGTTGGCCATCTTCAATTTCTGCATGACCGGTGAAGTGAGCCACATCGAAGTATCCTTTGGCATAGTCTTCAACCAAGTAACCTAATTCCTGTAAATTGCCACTTTCTTCTACTGTTAAACATAGCGATTTTTTCCGTTCCGTTGCTTTGAGGATCTGCCCTTCTTCAGCCTCAAAATCCAGCACTGTCTTAACTCCAGAAGGCGATGTTGCCATAAACAAAACATTGAGAACTCGATTATTGGGTTGGTTGTGTAGACTCAAACTGGGTGTTCTTCGCTTAACCCACCCTACCGGAACGATCGCCGGATTGTACTCCACTAAAAACCGCTCTCCATCATGCAATATTTCCCAAGGTAGATTAGCCAATCCCTGTTCTGCGGCAATAGCGAGAACAATTTGTTCCCCGTGAGGACAGTCTCTGAGCGTATTTTCCAGACGGTAATTTTGATTTAACCAGTCATAAAGGATGTGCCCAGTTTCAGGATAGGGAAGAGGAAGGTAAGTATAATAACTTTCTTGTGCCCATTGATTCAACTTTCCAATCTCATCTAATGGCAGCCAGAGTTCCTGAAATTCATTCGGATGATCCCAAAAGAAGCGAACTTTCGCCTCTTCACTCCCACTGAGTTTCAAATCGATATGCAGAATCTGAACCATTTGATCGTTAACAATTTTATTTACTCCAAGAGTTCTTTAATTTGCTCGACTGTGGCATCCTTGAGCAGTAAACGCCGACCGTCATCGGTGACAATCATTACTTTTTCCAACTTGCGTCCTGAGTCTTTCTTCTGGGACTTCTGATACCATTCGTAGAGTTGCTTGGCGATCGCCATTGTTCCCCCGACAATACCAACAATAGTGGCGATCGTGGTTAATACCTCGGCTCTCTGGGGTTCATGGAGCGTTTCATAACTGCCCTCAATTCCAGCAATATTAAGTAACTCCTCAGTTGCCCTCTCTGCATCTTGACCAACAATTTCAATCTTCATGGGTTAACTCCGACTCATCTCTCTGGTTAAGTGTTCTTTCTCTATTTTCAGAAACTATAGAGGAAACCCGAAGAATTCACCAGTGAAGAGTTCAATTCTATTGCTAGACTCATTAAGTACGATTTCATCTACCCTACCCCCAAATCTGTGAATTCTAGTTCTTCTCCTCTTCAGCGTTTAATTCAGTATAGTGGCCCCTATCAGAATAAAGTCCGGTTGGCGATCGCCACTTCGATCCTCAACAAAATCTTCGATCTTGCCCCTCCCATCCTGATTGGGATCGCGGTGGATGTGGTGGTTAAACAAGAAAATTCGGCGATCGCCGCTTTGGGAATTACCAGCGTTTTTACCCAACTCTTACTCCTCACCCTGCTGTCAGCCCTAGTTTGGGGATTGGAATCTGCGTTTCAATATGCCTATGAACGGTTGTGGCGCAATTTAGCCCAAACCATTCAACATCATCTCCGTTTAGATGCCTACAGTCATTTACAAAACCTGGAAATTGCCTATTTTGAAGACCGCAGCACAGGCGAGTTAATGTCGATTCTCAATGATGATATTAACCAATTGGAGCGCTTTTTGGATGTGGGAGCCAATGAAGTAATTCAAGTGGCAACGACTGTTTTAATTATTGGCTCAATGTTTCTGATCCTAGCACCGGAAGTCGCTTGGATGACCCTTGTCCCCATGCCATTTATTATTTGGGGTTCAATCGCCTATCAAAAATTTCTCGCTCCTCGCTATACGAAAGTGCGGCAAAATGCGGGCTTTCTCAACCATCGTTTAGCCAATAATCTCAGTGGTATTACCACAATTAAAAGTTTTACCGCCGAAGAATACGAAGTCAAGCGGGTGGGCCAAGATTCAACTGCCTATCAACACTCCAATGAGGAGGCGATCGCCTATTCTGCGGCGTTTATTCCCTTGGTGCGGATGTTAATTTTACTCGGTTTTAGCTGTATCCTGCTCTATGGAGGTTTGGAGGTCACGAATGGGACTTTAGCCGTGGGAACCTACAGCACCTTGGTGTTTATGACTCAACGGTTACTTTGGCCCCTTACTCGCCTCGGAAGTACTCTGGATTTATGTCAGCGTGCCATGGCTTCAACTCGCCGGGTTATGGCATTATTAGATACGCCCATTGCCATTCATACGGGTGATATTCCCCTTGCCTTGGAGACGGTGCGCGGTGAAGTTGTGCTGAAAGAGGTCAGTTTTTCCTATCGCGATCGCCTGCCGGTATTAAACCAGGTCTCTTTGACCATTCCTGCGGGCAAAACAATTGCTATTGTTGGCTCAACAGGTTCGGGAAAAAGTACCTTAGTTAAGCTCCTGTTGCGGCTCTATGAAGTTCAAAATGGTTCAATTACGTTAGATGGTCTAGAGTTGCAAACACTACAGCTAGAAGATTTGCGGCGCTGTATTGGGTTAGTCAGCCAAGATGTGTTTTTATTTCATGGAACAGTGGCTGAAAATATCGCCTATGGCACATTTAATGCCTCTGAACCCGACATTGTTGCAGCAGCAACATTGGTGGAAGCCCACGACTTTATTATGGAATTACCGCAAAAATATGATACAATTGTCGGGGAGCGAGGTCAGAAATTATCCGGAGGACAACGGCAACGATTGGCGATCGCTCGTGCCATTGTTAAAAATCCCCCGATTCTGATTCTGGATGAAGCCACATCTGCGGTAGATAATGAGACAGAAGCGGCGATTCAGCGATCGCTAGAGAGAATCACTCAAAATCGGACGACGATCGCGATCGCTCACCGGCTTTCTACCATCCGCAACGCCCATTGTATCTACGTCATGGAGCGCGGCAAAGTCATCGAATCTGGTCGTCATGAAGAGTTGCTAGATTACAATGGTGTCTATGCCAGTTTATGGCGCATTCAAATGGGAGAATCAGTTTTAGCCCAATCCTAATCAGGTCAAATCTGGACTGCGATCGTTTATACTCTATTAGGAACTGGTAGCGATAGTAGTTGTATGGATTAAGAGCCTAATGATATGTACGGGGAATATCGTAAAATTTCAGATAACTCAGCAATCATTCCAGGAGTACTCCAAGTCTTACTACTGAGTTGTTGTATCCACAACAATTTTCTCTCATCTGAGGAGAGAGTTTCAAAATCTATATAATATTCGTCACCACTATCTAGTGTGTAAATGCATCTTGTTGTATAATCTATTGACCAATGAATGTATTGATCATTGAACATTGTTTGCAACCTAACTAAATCGACAATAAAGCGGTTTCCTTGTTTAGTAACAAACCAATCTTCAAAGTTTTGTAGTAAATATTCTTGAATCTCAGGGACACTTACATCTAGATAATTATTACACATCTCAGCAATCTTTTTGTAATCCTGAGTTTGAGCATAGGAATTACAAATTTGAAGAAATTGGTTAATTTCTTCTCTATTTTCTTCCTCTTCACTATCTTGGTTATGTTGCTTTGAGTCATATAACTCATCTTCATTAATTTGTACAAAGCCATCAGATTCAGTATCTCTTGAACATTGAAGAAAGTCTTCAATTTCTTGTCGCCATTCAGTCCAATTACGGACTTTACAAGCATGGTTTTGCAATTCATCAATATTAGCACCAAAGTGATATGCTTCCTCCAAGAGCTTAAGGCACAGCCATTCATTGATATAATTCAATCTTTTCCGAAGAATTCCTCGTATATAAAAGAGTTTCTGGATGTAAGGCTTAGTCTTCTCTAATTTCTTTGTTTTACAAATTCCTCCAATTTTAGACCAAGCATGACTAATGCTCTTTTGGGTCACTTGGCCATTGTCATATTCTAAGTATTGTGTAGTCGCAATACGCATTGCTTCCATAATTTCATCAGCATTATGCTGTCTCAATAATTTCTTTAAACTTTTTAGCCCTTGCTCAGAAAGTTTATATGGCTCAACCAACTCTGCCCAAAACTCAGCAACTTGCTCCATCAAATACTGATCCAGTTCAAGTAATCCCCTTTGCCAATCCATCATCATCTCAATTTGCTCACGCCGTTCTTGAAGCTCTTCCATTTGTGTGCGCTGGCGGTCGATGATGGTGGTATCTGCTAAAGTTCGATCACTTTTGCCTAAATTGCAGTCTACACAGGATGTAATAAGATTTAATAAGTCGTTACTTCCACCTTGAGAGACTGGATTAATGTGATCTACATGAAGGGTAACATCCGGCGCTTTCTTTCCACAGTATTGGCAAGTAAATTTATCTCGTTTGAAAATCTCAAACCGAATCGACTTACGAATAGGTTGTCGCTTAGATCCTTGATGACTCATATAGCTCTGTGCAATAAGACTCAATTTATCAAAAACTCCTGCTAGTGAGAATATTCTATTAGAGCTTTGATTTCATGATTATAACAGTTGTCGGACTTGAGCCAGTACTTCTTCATCTGCTAAAAATTCAATATAGTGCAGTACCTCGATTTGTAGAGACTCTGGTAATGTCTCTAATTTCTCTAAAATTACCGGTTGAATCATTATTATTTCACCTTTTCTTGTTTAACTAAAAAAACTCACAGCTTTTTCTCTCGTTTTCCCATGCTTTCAACTTCTTCAATCAAACCTTCAAAATCAATACGATCGAGCTTTCTTTCTCGGAGTAACTGCACTGTTGTCTGTACCCACAAGTAGAAGTCTCGATCGTAAAGTTCGGATAGATTAGAAGCAGCTTTTACCTGCAACTCTGGATTCATAACTCCCTATTTCTTAAGCTTGAACGGTTTGATTGGCGAGTTCTTCTAAACGAAGTTGCTGATCTTGAGTGATGCAAGCTTGAATCAAGTTTTCAATGTTGCCTTCTAAGGCACTTCCTAGGGAAAAGTTTTGACCCAGACGGTGATCGGTGATTCGGTTATCCTTGTAGTTGTAGGTGCGGATCTTTTCCGATCGCGAACCTGTCCCAACCTGCGATCGCCGCATATCCGTAACCGCATCCTGCTGTTCTTGCAGCTTCATATCATACAACTTCGCCCGCAAAATCTGCATCGCCCGTTCTCGGTTTTGCAACTGCGATCGCTCTTCCGTACAAAATACCCGAATTCCCGTCGGCTTGTGGAACAAGTCCACCGCCGTTTCCACCTTGTTCACATTTTGTCCACCTGCACCGCCGGAACGAGCCGTGCTAATTTCTACGTCCTTAGCATCGATCTCAACTTCTACCTCGTCTACTTCCGGCATAATTGCCACCGTCGCCGTTGACGTATGAACTCGTCCCCCCGTTTCCGTCACTGGAACCCGTTGCACCCGGTGAACACCTGCCTCAAACTTCAGCTTACTATAAACTTGCTCCCCTTTCACCTCAAGGATTGCCTGCTTAAATCCACCCATTTCTGCTGGAGACTCACTGACAAGCTGCACCTTCCAGCCTTGCACTTCCGAATAGCGGGAATACATCCTTAACAGATCGCCCGCCCAAATACTCGCTTCATCTCCTCCCGTACCTCCACGAATTTCCAACATAATATTCTTATCATCATTGGGATCTCGGGGCAGTAATAAAATTGTTAATCGATGTTCTAACTGATCGATTTTTGTTTCTAGATCCTGTACTTCCAAGGCAGCGATCTCTTGCAACTCGCGATCGCCACTCGACTCCTTATAAATTTCTCTAGCTCCCATCAACTCGTCTTGAGCCTTTTTCCAGATCTCATAAGTATTCACCACTTCCTCCAGAGACGCACGAGCCTTAGCCACCCGTTGCACCTCCTCTGGATTCGTGGCAATATCTGGATCGGCTAACCGACGAGTCAATTCATTAAACGTTTGTTCAACGGAAGTAAGTTTGTCAAGAAGATATGCTTCAGCCATTGTTCTAGTGTCCAAGATTTAGGTTGTTTACAGCAGGGGAGTGATACATGGACTGTAGGTTTAAACCCCTACAACCCACCAAGACCAATCGCAATAGCTGCTACTTCTTGTTACCTGTACTTCCCATCCAGTTATAACGTTTCTGGAATCGTTCCACCCGTCCTTCAGTGTCAATAATTTTCTGAGTTCCTGTATAAAACGGATGATTTCCAGACCAAACATCCACATGAAGTTCTGGCTGAGTCGAACCCACAGTCATTACAAACTCGCCATTACAATATACTTTAGCTTCTGGATACCATTGGGGGTGAATATCAGATTTAGGCATGATGATTACACTTTCAAAAACATTATCAACTAAGCGGGGTTAATCCCTATTATAATCCAATTGCGATCGCTTCCCAAAGGGTGAGGCCGAGGCAGTTTCACCCCAATCTTGAGAAGAAGGGAACAATTGGTGTTGCCTGTAGGCGAAAGCCAAAATGCGCCCCTACCTCTTGATGGGAACAGGGAAAAATTGATGAACTCTCCCCGACCCTTAACGTTTCGAGTATTGAGGAGCTTTTCTGGCTTTGCGTAAACCATATTTTTTCCGCTCCTTTGCCCTCGGATCGCGGGTAAGATACCCTTCACTTTTCAAAGGTTGACGATTATCTGGATCTAGCTCGCATAAAGCTCTCGCCACACCCAAACGAATCGAGTCGGCTTGTCCCGTTAATCCGCCCCCTGTAACATTCACCAGAATGTCATAGTCATTTTCCAGACCCAAGGTTTCCAGAGGCGCTTTAGCTGCTGACAGATATTGGGGATTGAACTGGAGATACAAATCCCCAGGTTTGCCATTAATTTTCATCTCCCCTTGGCCGGGAACCAAGCGTACGCGAGCAATGGACGACTTTCTACGTCCGGTTCCCCAATAAACAGCCCGATCGTTTTGATTCTCAGTAGCTTGCATTAGTTATCTCCTTCTGGTACCGTTTTCAATTCTAAGACTTGGGGGGTTTGCGCTTCATGGGGATGTTTTGGCCCCGCATAAACTTTTAACTTGGTAAACAGCTTGCGTCCTAGAGCATTTTTAGGCAACATTCCTTTCACTGCTTTTTCCAGAATACGCTCGGGAATTCGCCCTTGCAATTTGGCAAAGGTCTCAGTTTTCATTCCCCCCGGACGACCAGAATGGCGGCGATAGAGTTTTTGCTCCCGCTTTTTACCCGTCACCTGGATTTTTTCAGCGTTGATAATAACCACAAAATCCCCAACATCCATATGGGGAGTAAACGTGGGTTTATTTTTGCCTCGTAAGATATTGGCCACTTCTGTTGCTAAACGGCCAAGACGCTGGCCATCAGCATCAACCACATACCATTTACGGTCGAGAGTCTCTTGAGAAGGTAAGTAGGTTTTAGTCATAATGAATGGTTGGTTTTGATAGAGGGCGATTTGGTTTAACCCAATTTAAATTGGGGTTGGGTGTCAAACCAAACTTCTGGGGGAAAGGGAGGATCTGGGTAGCCAACTCGCAGTAAACATAAGCCTTGGGCTGGAGCTGCGTATTTCACCAAATCTCGCCGTTCCTCTTGCCACAGATAAGTAAATTCTGTGGGAGTCATTTCCGCGATACCGACTTTGACCAATAATCCCACTAGAAGCCGCATCATCCCATAGAGAAATCCATTGGCTTGGACTTCTATCACCAGAAATGGCTCTTGGGTGGTGCATTGGGCAGTTTGAATATCTACCCAGGAGTGCGTCCGACTCGATCCTGCCCGATGAAAGGCGGATAGGTGATGACGACCGAGTAAGGGGTCGAGGGCGGCTTGAATGCGGTTGGCATCCAGAGGTTGATAATAATAATGCCAAGTCAGGTTGCGCACAAATAGGTTGGGATTGGCATGGGTATAGAGGGTATATCGATACCGTCGCCAAAGGGCGGAAAACCGGGAGTGCCAAGTGGGGGCAACCTGAGCAGAACCCCGAATCAGGATATCTTCGGGTAAGCGACTATTGAGAATAGTTGCCCACCGTTCAGGGGGAATGGGCCCAGAGACATCGAAGTGGGCAACTTGAGCGGCTGCATGGACTCCGGTATCGGTTCGACCCGCAGCCACTACGGGAACTTGCTGGTTGGTTACTGAGGCGATCGCCGCCTCCAGTTCCTCTTGTACCGTCCGTTCGCCTTTTCCTTGCCGCTGCCAACCGTGGAAATGGGTTCCCAGGTACTGAATGACTAGAGCAATGCGTTGACGCTCATCGGTCAAGTTATCCGAGTCTTTGAGTTGCCAACGGGATTTCATTTTTACTCCCCTGTCTTTCCCCTCGCCTAGATTTAGGGTTCGACTTAGACTAATTCAATAATCGCCATTTCTGCATTGTCCCCTCGACGAGGAACGGTGGGCAGAATGCGAGTATATCCACCTTGGCGATCGGCATAGCGATCGGGCACTTGTTCAAACAGCGCATGAACCAATTGCTTTTTCTTCAGCATATGTTCTTTGCGGTCTGGGCTACCACTCAGGTATAGATAGCCCAAAACCTGGCGACGGGCAGCTAGAGTTCCACTTTTCGCCAGGGTAATCATTTTTTCCACTTCACTACGGACAGCTTTCGCCCGTGTTTTCGTGGTCTTAATCCGACCATGACGGATTAACTCAGTCGCTAAGGATCTCAGGAGAGCCTTACGCTGGTCAGCAGGTTTTCCCAACTTGGGGACACGACAACGATGACGCATAACACTTTTCCACGTTTCAAAGTTTAGACAAGATTTAACCCCTGGCCTCAGTTAGGATTTGGCCTTTTCATGGGGCAGAGTAATCCCTAACCGCTGTTGCAAGGCTTCAATCACTTCTTCAGCCGATTTAGCTCCAAAGTTCTTGATCTCGAGCAAATCTTCTTGGGTGTAATCTAGTAGATCTGATACATTATTGATCTGCGCTCGTTTGAGACAGTTGTAAGCTCTCACCGATAACTGTAATTCTTCAATCGGGATCTGACTGTTGGGATCATCAGTCAGTTCTGGCTCGTCCTTGAGTGGCTCAAAGGTAATATCTTTGAGAGGACTAAATAAATCGACCAATATGTTTGATGCTTGAGATAGGGCTTCTTGAGGAGTAATACTCCCATTAGTTGTAACATCAAGAATCAGTCGGTCTTGTTCTAAGGAACCCCCAACCCGCGCATCTTCCACCATATAATTGACTTTAGATACGGGCATAAAAATTGCATCAATCTGGAGAAAGTCCAAGGCAGTCGGATCTTGACGACTACGGTCTACCGATCGGTAGCCTGTACCCGTTTCAATCCGAAACTCCATTTCTAAGGTTGCATCCTCTGATAGGGTAGCTACCTTCTGAGTCCCATTAACTAATTCCACTTCTGACGGTAAATCAAAGTCGCTCGCTTGCACGGTTTTTGGTCCCGTAGCCACTAAACGGCCAATTTGGGGTTGATTCGAGTAGCTTTTAACAATGATTTCCTTCATGTTCAGTAAGATTTCGAGTACATCTTCCCGAACGCCTTTGATGGTTGCAAACTCATGGTTTACTTTCTCAATCCTTACCGAGGTCACTGCTGCTCCCACTAGGTTAGAAAGCAATACCCGTCTAAGGGCATTGCCTACTGTGGTTCCTTGACCTCTTTCTAGGGGTTCTAGAATAAATCGGCTATACTGACTTTGATCTTTTTCGGTATAACTTTCAACACATTCAACTTGAAACTGCCCCACAGAGCCACCTCCCTTCGCCTGGTTTCTAGGAGGGCGACACATGACCTTCCTAGCTGTTTTCTTTGATTGAATGGGGTGAGGTCGTCTCATCTGCATTTGTTGCAGAATAGGAACGATCCTTACACCCGCCGCCGTTTTGGAGGACGACACCCATTATGGGGAATGGGGGTTACATCTCGAATGAGGGTAATTTCCAATCCGGAACCTTGTAGGGCACGGATGGCCGTTTCTCGCCCCGACCCCGGGCCACTCACCATAACTTCGATTTGTCGCATTCCTTGGTCGATCGCCCGACGAGCAGCACTATCGGCGGCTGTCTGAGCCGCAAAGGGGGTGCCTTTTTTCGCTCCCTTAAATCCACTCGATCCGGCTGAAGCCCAAGAAATCACATCTCCGTTAGGAGCAGTAATGGAGACAATCGTGTTGTTGAACGTCGATTGAATGTGAGCTACACCATTAGGAATATTTCGCTTTTGCTTTTTAGGGCCTGTTTTCTTTGGTCGTGCCATAATTTATGTTGCACTCTATGTATCTTGATCTCAAAGGTCTTTAATGGACTAATCCCAATCCGGGCGATCGCATCCAACAGCAGGTTATTTCTTAGCGGCTGCTTTTTTCTTCCCAGCTACTGTGCGGCGGACTCCACGACGGGTACGGGCATTGGTGCGGGTTCGTTGTCCCCGTACGGGTAATCCCATACGATGCCGTCTGCCCCGATAGGTTCCAATGTCCATCAGACGCTTGATATTCATTGCCTCCCAACGTCTGAGATCCCCTTCGATTTGATATTGGCTTTCTACCGTACCTCTTAAGGCAACAATATCCGCATCGGTTAAATCTTTAACTCTTGTATCTGGATTTACTCCAGTATCCGCTAATATCTTTTGGGAACGGCTTAAGCCGATCCCATAGATGTAGGTTAGACCTATTTCTATGCGCTTATCTCGCGGTAGGTCTACACCAGCTATTCTGGCCACACTTTTTCTCCCTCGTCTTGAACAACTTAACTTAGGTCATCTCCCTAGGGGGAGAATCGATCCACTCTAAAACGTAATCCCAATTGATTCAGGTCTGGGGTTGAAGTTAACCTTGACGTTGCTTATGTTTTGGGTTAGAACAGATCACCATTACCCGACCTTTACGGCGGATAACTCGGCATTTCTCACACATTTTCCGGACGGATGCTCGGACTTTCATGCCCTATTTTTGAATGTCTACAAATATAACATCTTATCAGTTTTACTTCGGTTTTGTCAAATCAGACGAGGGAGATCTAAATTCCTCTATTTCTTACGCAATCGATAGGTGATTCTCCCTTTGGTTAAATCATAGGGAGTTAATTCAACTTTCACGCGATCGCCCGGCAGAATTTTGATATAGTTCCGACGGATTTTGCCCGAAATATGAGCTAATACATTAAACCCGTTATCCAAGTCCACCCGAAACATGGCATTAGGCAAGGATTCCGTAACTTGCCCTTCCATTTCAATTAAATCTTGTTTAGCCAATGTAATCTATCCTCAATTCAACAGGTTTTTAGTACAGGAATCTACGTCCCATGACTATGCCCCGAAAACTCTGTTTTCGGGGTCTTTACATATCTTATCAAATTTTTTTTTGTCAAACTCTATCTTGTTATCGGTTAACTAACCACTAATGTCCCGTTGTCAAAGCATGTTGTAAATCCTGAGTTACCTTCTCGACGGGCTGATTTCCCCGAATCCGCCTCAGTTTACCTCGAGCGCCATAGAAATCAATCAAAGGTTGAGTCTCCTCTTGATAAACATCTAAGCGATGGCGAATCGTCTCAGCTGTATCATCAGCCCGTCCTCTCAACAAAAGCCGCTCAATTAAAATTGCGTCTGGCACTTCTAAAAAAATGGCATAATCACAATCTCTATTTTTGGCATACAACATTTGCTGAAATGTCTCCGCCTGGGAACTGTTACGGGGAAAACCATCTAAAATCCACCCATTCTGGGCATCTTCTTGACTTAACCGCTCCTCCACTAAATCGAAGACTAACTGATCGGGAACTAAAGACCCTTGATCCATATAATACTTAGCTTTTAATCCCAAATCAGTCTTGTTCGCCACACTATTACGGAGAATTTCCCCAGTAGAAATATGGGGAATTTTCTCTCGTTTTGAGAGTTCTGCGGCTTGGGTTCCCTTCCCAGAACCTGGGGGGCCAATAAAAATCAACCTTGACATGACACTACTGTTTCACCATCCCTTCATAACGTTGAGAAATCACATAGGTTTGAATTTGCTTCGCGGTGTCAATCGCCACCCCAACTAAAATCAGTAGGGAGGTTGCGCCTAATCCTTGAAATGTTGGGACGCGGGTCAAGCCTTCAACCACTGTAGGCACAATAGCCACAATGCCTAAAAACACAGCTCCTAAGAACGTCAACCGATTCAGAACCCGTTCGATATACTCACTCGTTGCTTTTCCAGGACGAATGCCAGGGATACTCGAACCCATTTTTTTCAGGTTTTGAGCCACATCCACAGGATTCATAATCAAGGAAGCATAGAAATAGCTAAAAAACAGAATCATGGTCAAGTAGAACGGAATATATAACGCTCCTCCTGGACTCAGATATTGAACTACACTAACAATCGCTGAACTACCCGTTAACTCAGCCAAAGTCACCGGCAAAATCAAGACGGCGGAAGCAAAAATAATAGGCATCACTCCACCTTGATTTAATCGCAAGGGAAGATAGCTACTTGTTTCCAAATACAGTTTTCGACCCACTTGACGGCGAGCGGAGATAATGGGGATTCGGCGCGTTCCTTCCTGAACAAACACAATACCGACAATCATTACTAGAAAGACCATGACCAAAATCACGGTTCGTCCAACAATACTGCTATCTCCACTAGAGGCTAACTCAATGGTTTGGCCAATGGATCTGGGTAACGTAGAAACAATATTGACAAAAATCAATAACGACGCACCGTTGCCGATACCTCGTTCAGTAATCACTTCTCCAAACCACATGACTAACATGGAGCCAGCACTTAAGGCTAAAACGGTTTGGATCACAAAAGTTGGCCCTGGATTTAAGGCCACTCCAGGAGCGCTATTTAACCATAACCCAATCCCCACACTCTGAAGGATGCACCATCCTAGGGCAACATAGCGGGTAATTTGGGAGAGTTTACGCCGTCCGGCTTCTCCCTCATTTTTCTGTAAATCTTCCAATGAGGGCAGAGCAGCAGTGAGTAATTGGATAATGATGGAGGCATTAATAAAGGGAAGGATACCCAGGGCAAAAACACCCAGTTGAGAAATCCCACCACCGGAAAATAGGTCTAATAATCCAATAACTGGACTGCCTTCAATATTGCGGCTAAATTGTTGTCGGTCAATGCCAATGACGGGGATATAAACCCCTAATCTAGCCAAAATTAATAAGCCCAGAGTGACGAGCAACCGACCTCTAAGGCCGGCTGCTTGAGCCATCTGGATAAACGTTTCTTGAGCGCTTGGGGTTTTGTCTCGACTAACGGTCATTAAGGGATACCTCGATGACGACGGTAAATAGGTGGGTGAACATTGGCAATTTCCAACTGAATGGTCTTAGGCGATGAAGCTTTTTCCTTGCGCTTCTTGCCTTTTGCCT
This sequence comes from Roseofilum sp. SBFL, assembly GCF_017746885.1. Taxonomy (NCBI): domain Bacteria; kingdom Bacillati; phylum Cyanobacteriota; class Cyanophyceae; order Desertifilales; family Desertifilaceae; genus Roseofilum; species Roseofilum sp. SBFL. The sequence goes on from NZ_JAGHZH010000039.1 coordinate 55,572, forward strand.
AGCGCATTTCGGATTTTCTCCGACAGGTTCATGTCGGCGACAGCCGAAACAGGCCCGCGAAGCGAAAAGCGCCTTATTCTAAAACCTGGCAACTCCCTCCAGCGCCTTCGAGTTTAGTGCGAGCATTAGCGGTAAATTGAGCTGCTTTCACTTGCAGAGCTACGCTAATTTCTCCATCTCCTAAGATTTTTAAGGGGCCGTCATTGGTGGTTACAATTCCTGCGTCCATCAATGAGTCTAAAGTCACTTCAGTATTAGCTGGGAGAGAAGCCAGTTGACGAATGTTAACCGTAGTGTACTGTTGTTTGTTAATAACTGTAAAGTGCTTCAGTTTGGGTACACGGCGATACAGGGGCATTTGTCCCCCTTCAAACCCAGGACGAGTTCCACGACCGGAACGAGACTTTTGTCCTCGCATTCCAAAGCCGCAACTGGCACCCTGACCTGCCGAGATTCCCCGACCGACGCGACGGCGGCGTTTACGGGAACCTTTTTGAGGTGCAACATCTTCTAATCTCATGGTATTTATCCTTGCGCTTACCGGTTTACTCTCTGGTTAGTCCCTTCTTGGGCGCTAGACATAAAGTTTTTCGATCTCAATGCCCCGTTCTTGGGCTACGTCCGCAAAGGTACGGAGGCTAGACAAGGCATCAACGGCTGCCCTTGCATTATTGAGGGGGTTATTGGAACCGAGTTGTTTGGCTAGAGCATTCTGAACTCCTGCCAGTTCTAGTACGGTACGTACTGAACCCCCAGCAATTACCCCAGTACCGGGAGCGGCTGGACGCATCATTACTCTAGCGCCGGTGGCTTCTCCAGTGGACGGATGGGGCAAGGAGTTCGATTTAGTTAGGGGTACGGTAATTAGGTGTTTTTTGGCATCAGCGACTCCTTTTTTCACCGCTCCGATGACATCGCTGGCTTTACCCACACCTACACCGACTTGCCCGCGCTCATTGCCGACAACAACGATCGCCCGGAAGCTTAATTTTTTACCCCCTTTGACCACCTTGGTCACCCGGCGGATTTGCACCACCCGCTCTTGCCATTCACTTTCTTTTTCTCGATTGCGGTTGGCTTTGCGAGATTTGCCTTTCTTTTCTTTTTCTTCCATGGTTTTTGTGGGTTTATGCTAAAAGTCTAATCCAGCTTCACGGGCCGCATCGGCTAAGGCTTTAACGCGGCCATGGTACAAATTTCCACCTCGGTCGAACACCACTTTGGAAACCCCTTTATTTATGGCTCGTTCGGCGATCGCCTTACCCACTTGGGCAGACGCTTCACAAGTCCTCCCCGCAGCGTTCAATGCAGATTTGATTTCTGATTCCATTGTGGAAGCTGCCGCCAGGGTATGATGTTGGGTATCATCAATGACCTGAGCATAGATATGCTGATTGGAGCGGAACACCGCTAACCGGGGACGCTCAGTTGTTCCGCTGACTGACTTGCGAATGCGATTGTGTCTACGCTGCCGAAATTCTTGTCTGGTTCGTTTCATGGTTATTTCTTACCTGCCTTACCCGCTTTACGTCTGACGATTTCGCCCTGATAGCGAATGCCTTTACCCTTATAGACTTCGGGAGGACGAACATCGCGAATTTTGGCGGCAGTATTGCCCACCACTTCTTTATCGATGCCGCTAATCACCACAAAAGTGCCTTGATTAACTGCTTTGCCGGTATTATCGACCACAGCAAAATTGATCCCGTCTGGAGGGTCAACATCTACGGGTTTGCTATATCCCACATTTAAGGTTAAGGCTTTGCCCTTGGCTTGGGCCCGATAGCCTACCCCTTGCAGTTCCAGGCGTTTTTCAAAGCCCTTGGATACCCCTTCCACCATATTAAAGACGAGGGTACGGCATAGACCATGAGCCGCCCGACATTTACGGGAGTCATTGCGCCGCTTCACAATTAAGGTATCGTTGTCTTGTTCAATCGTGACTTCTGAAGGCAAGATGCGCTCTAGCTGTCCTTTTGGCCCTTTGACAGAGACTTGTTGACCATTAAGGGTAACCGTTACTTTGTCAGGAATATTAATAGGACGTTTACCAATTCGAGACATAATCTTTTACTTGTTGTCCTTGTTCATGGGTCTAATCATTGATGCTTACTCTGGAGCAATCGTCAATTCAAAGCTACCAAACATAGCAAAGCACTTCACCACCAATACCTTGGCGACGGGCTTCACGGTCAGTCATAATGCCATGGGAGGTCGAAATAATGGCAATTCCAATCCCACCTAAAACGCGGGGGAGTTCCTTGCGATTTTTATAAACCCTCAGACCGGGACGACTGACCCGTTCGAGTTTGCTGATAATTGGGCTTCGGTTTTTGCCTTTATATTTGAGGGCAATCCGGAGCTGGGTTTTGACTCCTTCCCCCACATTCTCAAAATCGGAAATAAAGCCTTCATCTTTTAAGACTTGGGCAATACTCCGGGTGAGTTTAGTGGATGGAACTTGAGTGGTTTGATGCCGCGCTAAGTTCGCATTGCGAAGGCGCGTGAGCATATCCGCGATCGTGTCGTTTACGGCCATCGTTTACTCTCTCGATAAAACTCCTTTAGTTTTCCCGGAAAGGCATTCCCATTTCCCGCAGTAAGGCGCGTCCTTCTTCATCGGATTGAGCGGTTGTAGTAATAGCAACATCCATCCCTCGAATTTGGTCAATTTTGTCATATTCTATTTCGGGGAAAATGAGCTGCTCCCGCAGACCGAGATTATAGTTCCCGCGTCCATCGAAACTCTTGGGGCTAACGCCTCGAAAGTCCCGAATACGGGGCAGAGCCAAGTTCATTAATCGGTCTAGGAACGCATACATGCGATCGCTGCGTAGGGTGACCATGATACCAATGGGCATTCCTTTCCGAATTTTGAATCCGGCGATCGCCTTTTTCGCACGAGTCACTACCGGTTTTTGTCCAGTAATGATCGACAATTCCTTTTGGGAGGCTTCTAGAGATTTGGCATTTTGAGATGCTTCTCCAAGTCCTCGGTTAATGGTTACTTTTTCGATTTTGGGTACTTGATGAATATTCGTGTACCCAAATTGCTCCATCAGTTTGGGAACAATTTTTTCTTGATATCGGGTTTTAAGGGGTTGTACCATAGCGATTTCCTGCCAACTTAATCAATGATTTCCCCAGTTTTTTTGAGCATCCGTACCTTCTTTCCATCTTCATTGACGGTATAGGAAACACGAGAGGCTACTTTTTCTTTGCTGGAATAGAGCATTACATTCGAGCTATGGATGGGAGCTTCAAAGGTCTTGATTTGTCCCGATTCTCCTTCTTGTCTGGGTTTAACGTGCTTGGTTCTAATATTCACGTTTTGAACCACGACTTTACTGAGTTTGGGCAGCGCCTCAAGCACTTCTCCAACTTTTCCCTTATCCTTGCCCGCAATCACTTGCACGGTATCGCCTTTTTTGACATGCATTTTTGTCGCAAGTGATTTCTGTTTTACGGCTTTAGCCATTACAGAACCTCCGGTGCTAGGGATACGATTTTCGTGTAATTCTTATCTCGCAATTCACGAGCCACTGGGCCAAATACACGGGTTCCCCTAGGGTTGCCATCTTTGTTAATAATGACGGCAGCATTATCATCAAAGCGAATACTCATGCCACTGTCGCGGCGCAATCCTTTTTTGGTTCTCACAATTACAGCGCGAACCACATCGGATTTTTTGATCGCCATATTGGGGTTGGCATCTTTGACGACGGCAACAATTTCATCGCCAATACAACCATAGGTTCGGTTGCCACCGAGAACCCGAATACACATGATCTTACGAGCGCCACTGTTATCGGCTACATTGAGATAGGATTCTTGTTGAATCATAGGTTTATTCCTGGATCAAAAAGGGAATCAACGCTCTGCATAAACAGTCACTAACGAGATTCTAGGATCTCACTAACAGTCCAACGTTTGGTTCGACTCAGGGGACGAGACTCTTTAATTAAGACGCGATCGCCTTCTTTACATTGGTTGTCTTCGTCGTGGGCTTTGTAATGCTTAGTTTTGACCACGGTTTTACCGTATTTGGGGTGGGCGCTGCGGTTTTCAATCGCTACCACCACGGTCTTCTGCATTTTATTGCTAATTACGGTACCCACTCGTTCTTTGACAGGCATAGATTATGACTCCTCTGTGTCCTCTACAGGTGTCGTCGTGTCTTGCGATTGGGTTTGAGCCAACTGCCTCTGCCTTTCAACCATCAAGAGTTGCGACTGGCGGTGTTTGAGGTGTTTGAACTGATGAGGTTTGATTTCTCCCTGGCCGGTGGCTTGCTTGAGCCGTAACTGAAACAATTCACGTTTAATGGCTACAATCTGCTCGCCCAGTTCCTCATCGGTAAGGTTTCTCACCTCGTCAATCTTAGGTAATGGCATCTTCTCTAACCTTGGGAATCACGCACCAAAAATTTAGTCTTGATCGGAAATTTATGGGAAGCCAGACGCATGGCTTCACGGGCAATGTCTTCTGGCACACCTGCAATTTCATAAATAATCCGTCCGGGTTTGACTACGGCTACCCAATATTCTGGGTTTCCTTTCCCGGAACCCATCCGGGTTTCGGCTGGGCGCATGGTTACCGGTTTGTCGGGGAAAATGCGAATCCAAATTTTCCCACCCCGCTTGATATACCGAGTCATAGCTCGACGACCCGATTCAATTTGGCGGGAGGTAATCCAATGAGGTTCTAGGGCTTGAAGACCAAAGTCTCCAAAATTAATGACATTCCCACGGGAAGCCAACCCTTGCATTCGACCTCGGTGTTGTTTGCGAAATTTTGTTCTTCTTGGACTTAACATGACCAGAACTCAATTCAATAATGGGTCACCAATAACGATTAGTTCTCGTTGGATCGGTCTTCAAATTGGGGGCGACGGCGATTTCCTCGACGACGGTTGGGGCTTGGCCCAGGTGGGGGAGTTTCTTCTTGCCCAGGGATAATCTCTCCTTTAAAGACCCAAAGTTTAATGCCCAAGATCCCGTAAATGGTTTGAGCGGTGCGGTAAGCGTAGTCAATGTCAGCCCGGAGGGTATGCAGGGGGACTCGTCCTTCTCTGGTCCATTCTGTCCGAGCAATTTCTGCTCCATTCAGACGGCCACTAACTTGGATTTTGATCCCTTGAACCCCTGCCCGTTGGGCCCGTTGGATGGCTTGGCGCACAACCCGGCGGAAGGATACCCGACGTTCGAGTTGTTGGGCGATATATTCAGCCAGTAGACCGGCATCAGCATCGACACGGGTGACTTCGACGACGTTAATCCGAATTTGACGATTGCTATCGCCAATTTCTTTTTGCAGGTTAGTGCGTAGAGACTCAATACCTTGACCTCCTCGACCGACGACGACACCAGGACGGGCGGTATGGATTTCTAGGTCGATCTGATCGGCTTTGCGCTCAATGCGGACTTGGGAAATCCCAGCATTATTGAGTTGTTTTTCTACATATTTACGAATCTTAAAGTCTTCTTGTAAGATTCCTGGGTAATGTCTGGAATCCGCGAACCAGCGAGAACGGTGTTCTTGAGTGATTCCTAGCCGAAACCCAGTTGGGTGTATTTTTTGTCCCACAGAGTAATCCTCTCAATCAATCAACGGTTGAGCTAACTGCTAGCCGCTTCTGGGGCAACAGCTACTGTAATATGACAGGTGGGTTTACGAATTTGATAAGCCCGTCCTTGGGCCCGAGGGCGAAAGCGCTTGAGGGCTGGGCCAGCGTCAGCAAAGGCTTTGCTAATCACTAGGCTTCTAGGGTCGAGTCCCTGGTTATGTTCCGCATTCGCGACTGCCGATCGCAACACCTTTAAGATGGGTTGACAGGCACGGTAGGGCATGAATTCGAGTACGATCAGTGCATCCCGATAGGTTTTTCCCCGAATTTGGTCTAATACTCGACGGGCTTTATGGGGGGACATACGGATGTACCGTGCGATCGCACGAGTTTCTACAGAAGTATCGATTGCCATCGTTTTTCTTTCATCCTGAGTCAATAAGGGGGAAACCGATTATCCCTAGGGGGAATATTAATTATCGGCGAGCTTTTTTGTCGCTCTTTGCATGGCCTCGATAGGTTCGAGTGGGAGCAAATTCTCCTAATTTATGTCCGACCATCTGTTCTGTGATAAACACGGGAACATGCTGGCGGCCATTATGAACAGCAATGGTATGGCCAATCATCTGGGGCACAATGGTGGAGGGGCGAGACCAAGTTTTAATCACTTGTTTTTCGCCTCTATCATTGAGTTTTTCAATTTTGGTTAACAGATGGTCGGCAACAAAGGGGCCTTTTTTTAAGGAACGAGCCATAAGACTTTCAAGGTTATGTAATCAGGGGAGTCAATCAAAACATTAAAAACCAAAACTAAAAACAGTCATTTTTAATTTTTAATTTTTAATTTTTAATTGATTAGGCTTGACGACCTCCGCGACCGCGCTTGGAAGTCCGACGACGACGACGTACAATCAAGCGATCGCTAGATTTATGTTTCTTCCGTGTTTTTGCACCCAAGGCTGGTTTACCCCAAGGGGTTACAGGGCCACTGCGACCGACGGGGGCCCGTCCTTCACCACCACCATGGGGGTGATCTACGGGGTTCATGACGCTGCCTCGCACTTGAGGGCGACGACCTTTCCTCCGAGTCCGTCCAGCTTTTCCTAGGGTGATATTACGAGCTTCTACGTTGCCCACTTGGCCAATGGTCGCGTAGCATTCCTTGCGCACCATCCGCACTTCTGTAGAGGGTAAACGCAGGGTTACATAGTCCCCTTCTTTGGCGACGACTTGCGCCGTAGCTCCAGCCGCGCGCACAATTTGCCCACCCCGTCCGGAGACAAGTTCAATGTTATGAACGCTAGTTCCCAAAGGCATGTTACCCAAGGGCATACAGTTGCCGACTTCAATGGGAACGTTTTCACCGGAAATTACAGTTGTACCTACGGCTAATCCTCTAGGATGGAGGATGTACCGTTTTTCACCATCAGTGTAAAACAATAGGGCTAGGCGAGCGTTGCGGTTGGGATCGTACTCAATCGCCGCAACTTTGGCAGGAACGTTGAATTTATTCCGCCGGAAATCCACCAGACGATAGCGCCGTTTATGACCGCCCCCCCGATGGCGACAGGTAATAACTCCTCGGTTATTCCGGCCTTTGACCCGGTGATTTTTCTTAATCAGGGATTTCTCTGGCCGATCTTTAGTGATCTCCGCAAAATCAGAGACACTCTGCTGCCGGGTACTTGAGGTATAGGGTTTGTAGGATCGAATGCCCATAACAGTTCATCAATTACACTTCTGGGAACAAGATGATCTGGTCGCCAGGGGATAGGGTGACTACGGCTCGTTTGTATTGAGCTTTATATCCCGTGAAGCGACCTACACGCCGTTTTTTACGGGGGGCGCGATAGGTGTTTACCTTGGTAACTTTGACCTCAAATAGGCTTTCGATCGCCGCCTTAATTTCCGGCTTAGTGGCCTGGGGAAGGACTTCAAAGACATATTTGTTGTCTTCTAAGAGTCGAGTTCCTTTTTCGGTGACGATCGGGCGGCGGATCAGGTCAGGTAGGGCGCGATTGCCTGAAAGAGTAGAATTACTCACCATAGACCTCCTGAATTTTTTCGAGAGCGGAACCGGTGGCTATGATTTTGTCTGCATTGAGGATGTCGTAGACGTTGAGTTGCTCGGCAAGAATTAATCGCAGTCTGGGGACATTGCGAGCAGACAAATAGAGGTTTTCATGGCGTTCGGGGATGATAAGCAGCACTTTGTCGGTCTCTGCTGCTCCCCAACGGGCAATCGCCCCTAGGAGTTCTTTGGTTTTGGGCCGAGCCAGGTTGTCGCCAATTTCTTCGATCGCAATCAGGTCATCGGTTCTGCCCATTAAGGCTGTGGTTAAGGCCAAGCGCCGCTCTTTACGGTTCATCTTGGTTTCGTAACTTCTGGGCTTGGGCCCGAAGATCACCCCACCCCCTCGCCACAGGGGAGAACGGATAGAACCCGCACGAGCGCGACCGGTTCCTTTTTGCCGCCAAGGTTTGCGTCCGCCCCCTCTAACTTCGGCGCGGGTTTTGCTGCAAGCGGTTCCTTGGCGTGCATTATTGAGTTGACGCACGAGGGCACGGTGGACAATATGAGCGCTCGTCTCTTCTTTGGCGACCTTGAGTTCAAGGTTGGCTTCGCCCACCTCTGACCCTTGCCAGTCTTTCCTTACGCAACTAACCATAGTTTCGATTTTCCTTTTCTACTTGCTTTGATCCCTTAGATAGAGAGGGTTTCTTTCTGTGTGGATCAGCCGCCCACTTGATTGGTTGGAGCGATACTCAGGAGCGTTCCGGGTTTGCCTGGAACTGAACCTTTAATCAGCAGTAGGTTGCGATCGGTATCTACCCGCACGACTTGCAGTTTGCGAATCGTGATTTGGGCATTGCCTTTACGTCCTGCCATTTTTTTCCCTGGGTAAATTCGTCCAGGGGTGGTTCCTGCTCCGGTCGATCCCGGAAGGCGGTGGTTTTTTGAACCGTGGGACATCGGCCCCCGGCGGAAGTTATGGCGCTTTTGGTAACCGGCGAACCCGCGACCGATACTTTTACCAATGACATCAACCAGTTGACCTTCTGTGAAGAGGTCAGCTTTGAGTTCTTGACCGAGTTCATAGCTGCTGACGGTATCGCTGCGATATTCTCGCAGATGCCGCAGTCCAGTTTCCCCTGCCACAGCGCCCGATTTCTCTAAGTGCCCAACTTCTGGACGGTTGAGCCGCTTTTTCGGTACAGCATCATAGCCCAGTTGGATGGCACTATAGCCATCGGTTTCTGGAGTTTTGATTTGGGTTACGGTGCATGGTCCAGCTTGGACAACGGTGACCGGAATGGCGATTCCTTCTTCCATGTCAAAGATTTGGGTCATGCCGAGTTTGGTTCCGAGAATACCTACAGACACAGGTTGGGTAGTCTCCTTTTTGTTTACAGACAACAATCAAGCCACATCTTTATGGGATAGGCCGGATCTATAATTTTCCCTAAGTATTACTCAGACAAATACCGGTCTCACTTCAACAGCAAGACTCAGGCAGCTGGCTGAATTATTTAGATTCGTATTAAGGCTAATGCCCTTAATACTTTAGACAACCAAGTTTTGAATTACTGGTTACCCTTATCTATAGCACCTGGACTTAAGCACACTAAGGCTCAGTATCCTTATGGCGACTGGGGTCTCCGCTAGAGGGTCTCACGAAAAGTAAGCAACCTTATTTTTGGCGACAATATACCACTATAGAGCATCTGGCGGTGTTTGTCTATAGGGTGGGGATGATTTTTGGGGAGTGTGTGAGGAGGCGATCGCTATTTCTTCCATTCCGATTCTTCCATTGCGATCTGACAAACCAAGCTGTCCCAATTATTGCTAAATCTCTTATCCCTACAGTTAATAGAATAATGTTGGTGGCTCTAGAACGGCTATCGATTCCCAAATTTGTGGTGATGAGTTCCGCCTAAGCTGTTTCCAGGTTTTCCCATAGTTTATGGGCCCTCACGGTTATGGTGTATTTTTGGTATTGGATATCTTTTAATCCCATAGCATAAGTTGAGGAAATTGATTAACCCTGCAATTAATTCTGGCTGTTTCAATAAGGTTTGGTAGCTGTGGTATCAGACTTCTTCTAGCTGATCGAGATTCTCAAATAAGCAATTAGCAATTGGTTCATCTACCACTGGCAAGAATCTTGAGCGATCGCCAACTAACAGAAACTCAGAAATTTTGTTTTTTCCGAAATCCTTGCTCAGTGGGGATTTCAGATTATCCTCTGGCGAAATTGGCAGAAGAGGAGTATGGTGCAATACCATGGGCTAACAGCACTTGGCGTAAATTTGCCCCCGACTCACAGGTAATCTCTTGGCCAGCCACTTTAATCTTCACCATAATTTACATTTTCCTTCTGAACTCTTTCTCTACAATTAAGGACGAAATCGATCGCCTGACGCAAGCGGGTTTAATTGCATGACTACCTTATCCAACCTTCAACCCATCTGGATCTACGACACGACACTCCGAGATGGCGCTCAACGAGAAGGACTTTCTCTGTCCCTAGACGATAAACTACGAATCGTCCGCCGTCTCGATCAACTAGGGGTTCCCTTTATTGAAGGGGGTTGGCCCGGTGCCAACCCCAAAGATGTACAATTTTTCTGGCATCTGAAAGAACAACCCCTCACGCAAGCAGCCTTAGTTGCCTTCTGTTCTACCCGTCGTCCTCATACCCAAGCGGCTGACGATCCCATGATCCAAGCCATTCTCAGTGCTGGAACCCAATGGATCTGCTTTTTTGGTAAATCTTGGGATCTGCATGTCACGGAAGGATTACATACGACCTTAGAAGAAAATTTAGCCATGATTGCAGATACGGCCGAATATTTCTGCACTCAAGGTCGTCGCATCATGTACGATGCGGAACATTGGTTTGATGGCTACAAGCAAAATCCTGAATATGCTCTCTCTACCCTAGACCAAGCGGTACAAGCCGGCGCAGAATGGGTGGTACTGTGCGATACGAATGGCGGAACCCTACCCTATGAAATCACTGCTATTGTGCGAGATGTAAAAGCCCATTTTCAGCAGCACAGTTATACGGTGAAACTAGGGATTCACCCCCATAATGACTCGGATACGGCAGTTGCTAATGCGATCGCCGCTGTGCAAGAGGGAGCGCACATGGTACAAGGAACCATCAATGGCTATGGCGAACGCTGCGGCAATGCCAACCTCTGCTCTGTCATCCCCAATTTGCAACTCAAACTCGGTTATTCCTGTTTAGCCGAAGACCAATTAGCCAACCTGACCGAAACCAGCAGATTTGTCAGTGAAGTCGTCAATTTAGCCCCCAATCATCATGCCCCCTTTGTCGGACGTTCTGCCTTTGCCCATAAAGGCGGCATTCATGTTTCTGCGGTCGCGCGAAATCCCCTCACCTACGAACATTTACAACCGGAAAAAATCGGCAATCAACGGCGGATTGTGGTCTCCGATCAAGCCGGATTAAGTAACATTTTAGCGAAAGCCCGCTCTTTTGGCATCGAGTTAGATAAACACAATCCTGCTTGTCGGCAAATTTTAGAACGGCTGAAGGATCTGGAAAATCAAGGCTATCAATTTGAAGGGGCAGAAGCCAGCTTTGAACTCTTAATGCGATCGGCTTTAGGACAAGCTCAATCCTGGTTTGAAATCAAAGGATTTAATGTCCATTGTGACATGGGATCGCCCACCGTAGATCCGACCATGACCAGTAATGGTTTAGCCACCATAAAAGTGAGAGTAAATGAGCGCAATTTTCTTGAAGTTGCCGAAGGAAATGGCCCCGTGGCTGCACTCGATGCAGCACTCAGAAAAGCCTTGGTGAAATTTTACCCAGAAATTGGGGGTTTCTATTTAACCGACTATAAAGTCCGAATTCTCGATGGAACAGCCGGAACTTCAGCTAAAACCAGGGTATTAGTGGAATCGAGTGATGGCTTAAATCGATGGACAACCGTAGGCGTATCCACAAATATTTTAGATGCGTCCTATCAAGCCGTTGTTGAAGGTCTAGAATATGGCTTACTCTTAGTTCATCAAGCCCAGGAAAAAGACTATCCTCAATCTATTGATATGGCTTCTTTAGGCTAGGGCTTGCTGAAAACGGGATCTATGGAGGTTAGGGAACTGGGAAGACACTCGAGTAAGGTGCGTTAGTGCAGCGTAACGCACCACTGATATAAATTAGGAGGAAAGGCTGCTTAAATATAACCCTTTTCTATCACTCTGGGAAAAGTAAAATCCAAACCCAATCCTAAAACTTAGTCAGGGTATTATGTTGAGCGAGAGTCCTGCGGACAGGCTTCGCCAACGCAAGCTAACCGAAACTCAGAAATTTCGTGTTTTCCCGAAAGCCTTTGCCAGTAAGGGGTTCAGATTATTCTCTGGCGAACGTGAAAGAAGAGGGATAACCATTGCTGCTAGTTCTGTATCGGTTTCTCTTCCCTTTCCTGTTTCATAGATCCACTGTAAATTTAAGTGTTTTTGTAACAGATTCTTTCTTTCGGAGAAAGAGGATTTTTTTCTGGGCTATCCTCGAGTAAATCTTGACTGATTACCGTCAAAATAACTTGATCTTCTTCAGTAAATTTAATTGCATTTCCTAACCAATTCAAGAGAACTTGACGCAACCGTTTTTCCTCGGCTAAAATAGTATTAGTGAAATGTTCTCCAGCCTGGAAACTCAAGCTGACTCCTTTTGTTTGCGCTCGGACTCGTCCAATTTCTGACACTCCCGACAAAAAAGAAGGAAAATAGAAGCTTTTCAAATAAAGTAGCCAAAATAATTTGGTTATACCCCTCTTCTGTCACTCTCCGAAAAGCTTTAGCTTTTCGGAATCGTAGAGTGTAGACAAGGCAGGCGATCGCGCCATTTTTTCTGCATATCAATTCCCAAGAGTATGCATATGGGCAAAAATGA
>NZ_JAGHZH010000040.1:0-11850 GCF_017746885.1 Roseofilum sp. SBFL
AAGTGAATGATTTTCATGATTGTGCATCCATAGACCCTCAGAGCGCCCTAAATTTCATAGAGTCATCTCATTCTCCGTGTCCCCGTGTCCCCGTTTCTCCGTGTCTTCCTGACTCGAATCTTAAAATCATTCCCTTGAAAGGTGGGGGAGTGGGGGAGTGGGAGACACGGGGAGTGGGAGACACGGAGACACGGAGACACGAGGATACGGAGAAATTTCCTATTCCCTATTCCCTATTCCCTATTCCCTTACAATGTGCGTCCGGTGGCTAAGAGATCGGTGGCGGCGATTGGGGTTAGGGGTCGTGAGAAGAAGTACCCCTGGCCCAATTCGCAGCCGAGTGCTTTTAGCCAAGCTAACTGTTCTTCCATTTCGATGCCTTCGGCGATCGCCCCTAACTGCAACTGATCGCTCATACTCACCACTGCTTGCACAATTTTGTAGTTTTTGTCCCCTGGCCGCATTTTCCCGACAAAAGATTGGTCAATTTTGAGATAGTCGGCAGGCAAGTTGTAAAGATAGCTCAGGGACGAATACCCAGTCCCAAAATCATCAATACTGATGCGAATCCCTAAATCTCTTAATTGTCCCAGCAAGTTGATAGTAGCTTTGATATTTTCAATCAACAGACTCTCAGTAATTTCTAACGTTAATGAGGTAGCTGGCAACTGAGTATTCGTGAGTGTTTGTTGAATCGTTTCTACCAAAGTGGGTTGCCGTAAGTCTTGTCCCGACAGATTAATACTGATTCTGAGATCTTCCAGGTCTGGGAATTGGTGCTGCCAGGTCACCAATTGCTCACAGGCTGACTGCAATATCCACTGGCTAATGGTGCTGATTAGCCCAGTTTCCTCGGCAATGGCAATGAAGTCGGTAGGAGAAATAAAGCCTCGCATGGGGTGCTGCCAGCGGATGAGGCATTCAAACCCAATGAGCTGTCGTGTATTGAGATCGACAATAGGCTGGTAGTAAGGGATAAATTCCTGTTGGTCGATCGCCGTTCGGAGGTCATGCTCCAGGGTCATGCGTTTCACTGCCTGGACGTGCATCTCAGCGTCAAAAATTTCGTATCGATTGCGACCTTTAGCTTTGGCTCGATAGAGAGCGATATCAGCATCCCGAAGTAAATCGGAGGCTTCAGTGTAAGTATTTGATCCCCAAACAATACCAATGCTAGTGGTGACAAAGATGTTATGACCGTCGATGGGAGTGGGGCGATTAAACTCGGCTAATAGGCGTTCAGCAATATGGATAACGGTTGAGAGGTCAGGAATCTGTTCGAGTAGAAGGACGAATTCATCTCCTCCCAAGCGAGCGGCTACATCGGTGAGTCGAATGGTGCTTTGCAGCTTTTGGGCGACCATCAAGAGTAGCTCATCCCCAACCAGATGCCCCAGGCTGTCATTGATTACCTTGAATTGATCCAGGTCGAGGAACAGCACGGCAAAATGATAGGTGTGCGATCGCTGCGCTCTTTGAATCGCCAACTCCAATCGACTGGTGAGCAGTGCCCGATTGGGTAAATCGGTGAGCGTATCGTGAAGGGCACTATAAATTAACTGTTTTTCTGCCTGTTTGCGATCGCTGATATCGAAATTCACCCCAATCATTCGCACCGGTTGCTCTTGGGCATCTCGCTGGACAATGGCATGGGCTTCAATGTAGCGAACTGTGCCATCTGACCATCGGATTCGGAATTCACAATTAAAATCTTTCTCCCCATTGAGCGCTTGTTGTAGGGCAGATCGAGAGGCCTCCAAATCGTCCGGATGCAGTGCCGTTTCCCACGCTTCATAGATTTGATAAAAGTCTCCAGGGGGAATGTCATAGAGTTCATACATACGTTCATCCCAAAGGAGGCAATTAGTGACCACATCCCAATCCCAAATCCCGATCTTTGCCGCTCGAGTCGCTAACTCTAATCGATTGGTTAAATCCTGGAGTTGGATTTCAGCCGCTTTGCGATCGCTCACATCCAGAATCAGTGTATGCCAAAGTACCGAACCATCTGGGTTCTGGGTCGGTTGACCGATTCCCTGTAGCCATTTGCGACGACCCGATGGGGTGGTAATGCGCCATTCCCAATTCCACCTGTCCAGGGTGTGGGCAGATTTCATGATTGAAGCGTGCATCCCAGACAAATCTTCTGGGTCAACCATCTCCCAGAGAATACTGGTATTTGCCTCAACTATATGGGCTTCAATTTCCCAAAGCTGATAACAACCTGGACTCATATAGAGGACTTTATCCGTTCCATCGGGATACAAAATGTAGTGAAATATTGCTCCCGGCACGTTGGCAGCCACGTTTTTGAAGTTAGCCTCGCTCTGCTGTAACACGGTAAAGGACTCCTGGAGTTGTTGGGTCATCTGCTTGAAGGAGTGACTTAACTCACTCACTTCACGGGTACGGCTGGTAGCAATCTCCTCTGGGAACGATGTAGACCTTAAGGACTTCTGGGTAATCTCCTTTGCCACCTGGTTGAGCCGCAGCAACGGTTCGGTAATCCAGCGAGCTGTGAGAATGCTAGAGGCAGTGGCTAGGGCTAGTGCCCCTAGACACAGCCACAGGGTATTACGGGTGTTGGCATGAATCTGCGCCATAAAGTCAGATTCGGGCACAACAATGACAATCAGCCAGTCCAACCCCAAATCGTCAGAAAAGGGTGTAATCTGCACAATTTCCCGTGTTCCATTGGCGATGAATTCAGTGCGTTCGACTTGTTGAATCTGACGGAGATTGCCAAATTGCTCAATGAGATGTTCTGCGGTTTGCCTCACTTGTGCATCGCTGCTCTCGAGAGCATTCAATCGCTTCCACGTTTTGCTCTCAACCGTTGGGTCAATTTGAGAAAGCGGCTCGCCAGTAGAGGAGGCGACCAAATCGCCTGTACGCTCCATGATGAAAATTTGACCCGATCGCCCGATTTCGAGCTGTTCTAAGAAGTTACTGATTTGCCAGAGTGAAAGTGTGGCGTTGGTGACTCCAATCAGTTGCTTAGTTTCCGTATCATACAAGGGACTCACCGCACTGAGAATATTGAAGGGCGGATCGTGGTTTGGGTAAATGTCTGTCCAGGTCAACTGGCCAGCCATCACCGCATTCCGATACCAGGGACGACTCTTGAGGTCAAAGTTATCGACGCTTATTCGTTCTCCGCGATCGCCTTTTCCGGAAATAGCATAGGTATGGAGTTGGGTTTGGCCAGGGTCAATGGCTCGGATGGCCATTTGCCCCTCTTTTGTCACCCCAACCCCCACGACTTCCCCAGTTTCATAACCAACGGCAGTGATAAATAACCCCTCATGATGCTGCATCTGGTGCCAGAGATACCGAGTTAATCGGTCTATGTCAGTTAGATCGGTTAGGTTTAACTGTTGATGAGCCAGGGTATCGGCAATAACGCCTTGAGGAATTCGAGTATATTGAGTAACATAGCTTACAGTTCGGGCTGCGATCTCCTGCCAAAGATCGTCAGCAACATTATCAACCGCCTTTTGTCCATTCCGAATTGAAAGCCACGCCGTCAGACTAACTGCTGCTGTAATTTGTACCACAAAAGGAACAATCAAGATAATTCTTAATGGAGTATTGGCTAACAAGCGCTGTAACATTTTGCTGTTTCCTTAGCAGTTACTCGGCTCCTCTCTAGAGTTGTAGTGGGATGGGTCTGATGCAAATTTCAAGATTGCATTATTTGTATAATCGTTGATCCCCTGGCAAAATCAATTGTCTTTTCACCATTACAAACTGATAAGGAGTTTCACTACATTCATCGTAGCTGTATTCTGCTACGATCCGATCAATTTCCCTGCCCTCTTTGACTTATCCTCTCTTCAAGGGAAAAAATGATATTGAACGCACATCTATATTGGTATTGGTAATTGTGTTTACAGTGTCTGCGATCGCCATCGACGACAATAACCAAAGCAAACCCGTTCAAGGATTGACCACTTGTTATGCCCACTCAACAACCCACACCTGCGATCGTTGTCATGCATGGCGATCAGACCGGAGAGGAGCTTCTAGCCGAGGCTTTACGGGTCTTGCAACCTGGGGTAATTGGCCAACCTCTGGAATTCATCGATTATGATTTGAGTTTGGACAACCGTCGAGCCAGTAACAATCAGGTGGTTTGGGATGCTGCCACTGTTGCCTGTAAAACGGGACTGGCTTTGAAGGCTGCCACCATTACCCCAGAAACGCCAGGTGATGTGGGTAGCCCCAATGCCATCTTGCGAGATGCCTTGGGAGCCTCGGTGATTTTACGAACCGGCAGACGCATTCCCCAGATTCGACCGGTAGGTGGCGTTTATGCCCCCATTACCATCGTCCGCATGGCTGTAGATGATGCCTATGGCGCGAAGGAATGGCGAGAAACCACGGAAACCGGGGATGAAATTGCTTGGCGCACCTCCAAGATTAGTCGTTCCATTTGCCGAACGGTAGCCGAATTTACATTTACCCATGCCAAGCGGACGGGAGCTAAAGTCTTTGGCGGGCCAAAATTTACAGTCAGTGCCACCTATGAAGGCATGTTTAAGGAAGAACTGGATGAGGCAGCCCAGCGCTATCCGGATGTCGCCTACCAACCCCTACTGATTGATGCTACATTTGCGCTCTTGCTACAAAATAGCGGCGAAGCGTTGGTAATACCTGCTCTCAACCGGGATGGGGACTTACTCTCCGATATGGTGTTACAAATGTATGGCAGTATTGCCGGTTCGGAGAGTTTAGTCATGGGCTTTGATGCCGATACCTTGCAGGTCAAAACGGTGATGGCAGAAGCGCCTCATGGCACAGCTCCCGCTCTCTATGGTAAAAATATTGCCAATCCCATGGCTATGATTTTAGCTTGTGCTGCCCTATTGACCTATGTGAAAACTCCAGCCGGAGATCGTGCCTCACGCTCGATTTATGAGTCGGTCTTTGAAGCGATTTATGAGGGGAAAGCCACTCCCGATCTGGGCGGACAAATGACGACTTCTGAGTTTACGGATGAAGTGATTCGCAAAGTCAAGACTAAGCTGGAGGTCTGGTCTACCCTAGAGTCTACTTGATAGCAATTAAAAATTAAAAATGGGTCTTGGTAGTGTGGGCAGAAGAATAAGAAATGATGATTAGCTTGTCACCATTCCCTATTCCCTATTCCCCATTCCCCGATCGCCAAAAATCAAAAATGGCTTGAGCGGCGCGATCGCACACTCCGGGTTCTCCTAAAGCTTGGCGCATTTGGGCATAGCCTTGTTGAGTTTCCTGGCGAATCTGGGGATTCAATAATAAGTCTAAAGCAGTTTGACTAATAGCTTCAGGGGTAGCTGCCTCTTGAAGCAATTCTGGGACAATGGGTTTCATCTCCACTAAATTGGCGGGGGAGACATAGGGTAAAGAGAGCTTGAGAATATGGCGAGCGATCCAAGCGGTGAGGGGACTTAAGCGATACATGACTACTTGAGGGACATCGAGTAGAGCTAACTCTAAATTGACAGTGCCGGATTTACAAATAGCTAAGTCTGCACCGGCTAAAACGGCGGGAACTTGGTCATCAACCAGGGTTGCTCGCAGTCCAAAATCGGCGATCGCCCTTTCAATCGGTTCTCGAAACTCTGCTAGAGATAAGGGAACCCAAAATTGAACGTCTGGTAGTTTCTGCTGAATCTGTTGTGCCGCTGCAAACATCACCGGCATTAAATAGGTGACCTCTTGACGGCGCGAGGCGGGTATTAAGGCGATCGCCGTTGCATCTTCTCCTATTCCTAATGTAGTGCGTGCGCGATCGCGGTTTGGAAACGTTTGCATTCGGTCAATTAAAGGATGTCCAACCCAATTGACATTAACCTTATGCTCTCGAAAATATCGTGCTTCTTCTGGGAAAATCGCTAACAACACATCCGTAATTTCAGCTACTCTTTGAGTATCACGTTTGTTTTGAGACCAAACCCAGACCTGGGGAGCAATATAGTAAACAATCGGTACTTGGGGCAAATGGCGGTGCAAATAGCTGCCAATACTTAAATTGGGCCCCATATAGTCAATCAAAATAATTACATCTGGAGGATTTAGGCGCAAATAGCGCTTCACTTGCTCCTGAATCTTCAATATGGGAATCACAAAAGGCAACGCCTCCAAAAGTCCCACGGAACCAATTCCTGTCGTTTGACCCAACAATGTTGCTCCAGCCTCAGCCATGCGCTCTCCCCCTAAAGCCAAAATCTCCAGATCCAAACCGTGTTGAGAACCATAACGGTGCAACGCTTCTACCAACAGAGCGCCTTGCAAATCTCCTGAGACTTCACCGGTACTGATAAAAATAGTGGTCATGGGAATGGGGAATGGGGAATGGGGAATGGGGACAACAGGATTCTACCCTTTCCTTGAATAGTCCATAAATAAGCTTCTTAAAGCGATAGTATAGAACAAAAGCACTTTTTCCTGTGATTATGGTTAACTTAACCCAAAGGCAGAATAACATCTCAAGAACCCCCAAAAGAGAAGACCTGCCTACCATGTACGACTTACCAAGTGAAGAAGTAGGAGAATCGGGTTTGCCAGACCAATATCATCCCATACAATCTCAACTGTTAGAGCAAACCTTTCAACCGGCTACCTATACCCCAGAACAGGTATTTTCAGCCATGGATTTGAATCTCTACTACGATGTAGAGAATACCAACAGATACAAACGTCCGGACTGGTTTGGAGTCGTGGGAGTATCTCGATTGTATGAACAGAAAGAATTACGGATGAGTTATGTCGTCTGGCAAGAAGAAGTGAATCCGTTTATCGTGGTGGAACTGTTGTCACCGAGTACGCAACGGGAAGACTTGGGAGAAACGACTCGTAGAGACCTGACAAAACCACCAACAAAATGGCAAGTATACGAACAATTTCTACGCGTCCCGTACTATATCGTTTATGAACGAGAACAGGACTATTTTCGAGCCTTTCAATTAGAAGAAAATGGCTATCAAGAGCTAGAGATAAGGAACAAGGAATTATGGTTAGCAGAGTTAGGGTTGGGCTTGAGATTGTGGCAAGGCAGTCATAAAGAAATCGAGCGGTTATGGCTGCGTTTTTATGACGAGTCGGGGAATTTAATTCCTACAGAAGTAGAGGAAATGGAACGAGAACGACAGGAAAAAGAGTGGGAACGACAGGAAAAAGAGTGGGAACGACAAGAAAAAGAACAAGCACAAACCGCATTGCAGGAATTGAGAGAGCGCCTGATTGCCATGGGTTTAGATCCGGATAACTTGCCGCATAATCGTTAAAAAGTTTAACGGTTATGCAGTTTCACCTGTTATGGAGTACTGTCTAATGCTCATACACCCATCTACTCCAACCTATTCCCTATTCCCTGGAATGGGACCTCGGCGGCCTTTTTCTGTGACAGATAGGTGCAGGAACTGGTGTAGATGGGTTAATTGCTCGGTTTTCGGTAGAGTGTTTAATTGCTCTAGGGCTTGTTGAAAGGTAAGATCGGAGCGATAGAGCATTCGATAGGCTTCTTTGAGGATGCGAAAGTTTTCTTGAGTTAATCCAGAGCGTTTTAAACCGATCGCATTGAGCGATCGCACCCGGGCCGGATTTCCCTCTACAGTCATATACGGGGGAACATCTCGCTCAATACGACTCATTCCACCCACCATCGCCATCTGGCCAATATGTACAAACTGGTGAACTCCTAACAGTCCGCTAATTCTAGCTTTTGATTCCACCTGCACATGACCGGCAAATGCGGTGCAGTTGGCTACGATCACCTCATTTTCGAGCAAGCAATTATGGGCCACATGGACATAAGCCATCAGTAAATTGCGATCGCCAATTACTGTTGCTTCATCCGGCGCGGTTGCGCGATTAATGGTCACATATTCACGAATACAATTATCATTACCGATTTTGACCCAAGTTTGGCCCCCATCATACTTAAGATCCTGGGGAGCCAAACCAATTGCCGCTCCGGGAAAAATCTCATTTCTCTCGCCAATCTCCGTCCATCCTTCCAGCACCACATGGGAGCCAATAGTCGTATTTGCCCCTATGGTCACATTTTCCCCAATCACGGCATAGGGGCCAACGCTCACCGTCGGATGAACCTTTGCACCACTATGAATCACTGCCGTTGGATGAATTAGGGTGGTCATATCTCCCCCATTCTGATTTCTCTTATCTTGCTAACACCAAATCGTTATTTACTCTTCACTCAAAATTGCAAATTTCAGCTCTCCTTCTACAATTGGTTTACCATTGACTTCTTGACCATTGACTTCTATTGTCCCTTTCATCATCACAAAACCGCGTTTTGGCATAGCTTTGGTAATTTCTGCGGTAATAATTAACTGATCTCCAGGCACTACAGGCCGGCGAAATTTAACCTTATCGATACCTGCAAAGGCAAATAATCCGCTTGGAAAATTGTCCATTTGTACCACTACAATGCCTCCCACTTGAGCCATGGCTTCAACCATTAGTACGCCTGGCATAATGGGACGACCCGGAAAATGCCCTTGAAACTGGGGTTCATTGAACGTGATGTTTTTTAGTCCTACTGCTGATTTGCCTGGCTCATAGGCAATGATCCGGTCTACTAGAGCAAAGGGATAACGATGGGGAATGATTTTCTGAATCTCTTCGACACTGAAAACGATGTTGGTTGGATCAAGAGCAGGGGTTTCTGGGCTAGTCTCGGTTTCTGTGGACATGGGTTAGACGATAAACAATAGGGATTAGATCAGTTGGGCAATTTTCCTCGCCAGTTGCACATGAAGGTGATGGCTGGCCTTAAATGCCAGATAGTGAGCCACAGGAGGAACTCCCAATAAACTCAGGTCTCCCACCAGGTCTAAGAGTTTATGGCGGGCAGGTTCATTGGCAAATCGTAAGGGGGGATTGAGCCAACCTTCAGGGCCGCAAACGAGGGCATTATCCAGACTACCACCTTTGATTAACCCCTGCGCCCGTAAGGTTTCAATTTGGTGAGCCAGTCCAAAGGTGCGAGCAGGAGCAACGGTGGTGCTAAAGGATTCGCGATCGGGTTGCCAACTGTGCCATTGTTGACCGATCGCCGCTAAGTCGAATTCAATGCCATAGGTAAAGCGAAGTTGGGGCGCAGGAATGGCGGCAACAAATGCATCTTTATCGGCAATCCAAATGGGTTCAGTTAAGGTTGCTTCTGATACTGGAAATTGGACGGGAGGGGCCGGTTGATGACCGCTAATGGCCTCGACCCAAGGGGCGGCTGAACCGTCGAGTAGGGGCACTTCAGGGCCATTCATCTCGATTCTGGCATCTGTGATTCCAAGGGCGAGGAGGGAGGCGAGCAGGTGTTCTACCGTTCGTACGCTGGTCTCCCCAATGGCTAGTTCCGTAGATAATACGGTAGATTTGACGGCTTCGATACTGGCGGGAATTGTGGGTCGATCTGCGAGATCGACGCGCACAAAATAGCGTCCACTTCCGGGTTCTGCGGGCAGTACGTTGACTTGGGTTTCCAGTCCGCTATGCAAACCGACACCCGATTGGGTAAAGGGTTGGTTTAGGGAAGTTGCGATCGCCATGATTAAAATTTCTCTCCGATCCCAAAGTGTACTCGACTACCACCATCGATATTAAATCCGTAATCAATACGGATGGGGCCTAGGGGGGTATTCACCCGCACACCAATCCCTGCGGATGCTCCTGAACCCGGCAATCCACGCCGCCCGGAGG
Source organism: Roseofilum sp. SBFL (assembly GCF_017746885.1). Lineage (NCBI taxonomy): Bacteria > Bacillati > Cyanobacteriota > Cyanophyceae > Desertifilales > Desertifilaceae > Roseofilum > Roseofilum sp. SBFL. The sequence continues at coordinate 9,709 of NZ_JAGHZH010000040.1, forward strand.
GATTCCCAATCACCGCATTACCCGATCCGAGGTTCGTGGCTCCATCCAAAAATAATACTCCTCCAAACAGTCGGCTTACAGGGAAGCGATATTCTACAGTGCCTTCGAGGAAATATCGACCACTGCCCACATCCCCTTCTGCAAAGCCTCTAACAGACTCTAGACCGCCCAGAATGAACGCTTCATAGGGGGGGAGGTCTCCGAAGGTTGCACCGCCTTCAATTTGAAATGCGAGGGCTTGGGGGCCTTCGGTGAAATCCGTAAATTTGACCGGGACAAAGAAGGTGTAACTTCCCCGCAGACGACTCATGACAACGCTTGTGACAGGGATAGACTGCTCGATACTAAAGCGGGTAACTGAGCCAGTGGTGGGTTGAGCTGGGTTGTTGCGGCGATCGCTAACGATGCCAAACTGGAGCATGAAGAGATCGTCAATACCGGTATTATGGAAGGCTAGACGTTGCCCATCTTGGTCTCTAGCCGTCAGCTTGTTATTGGCATCGCGGATTGAAACCCGCTGGTATTGTATACCTAGAGAGGCTAACCAATCAGGTTTTAAGGGATTTTCTCCCAAGGGACGGGAAAAGCGAATTCCTGCCCCCGTACGCAGCACGCGGGGGCGATCGCCATTATCTAAGCGAATGGGGTCTTTATCGCCATCGTAAACCAGGGAGATCGAACGCCGCCTAAATCCGTTCATGGTATAAGCTGTGCGTTTTGGATCTCCGCCAATCCACGGATCTCTGAAGCTGACATCAAAGAGGAAATCACGAGTTCCAAGCTGCACTTCTGTACGCAGGGTCTGGTTGTTGCCGCCAAAGTTCGTTTCTTGATAACTTAGTGAACCGAATAAGCCACTGGCCGAACTAATACCACCACCAGCGGCGATCGAACCCGTATTTTGTTCCTGCACATTCAGGACTACTACCACTTTTGTGGGGTCAGTCCCTGGATTCAAAGTTACATTCACATCCTGGAAAATTCCCAAGCCAAACACTCGCTGTAAATCCCCTTGAATCGTATCGCGATTAAAAATATCTCCCGGTTGCAAACTGAGCTGTCGAGTAACAATAAACTCCCGCGTTCTGCCCTTAACAGGAGTTCCATCTTCTTCCGTATCCTGTCCATCTCGATTCAGATAAACAATATCAATATCTTCAATTACCCCTTCGGGAATCACTAGGGTAACCGTACCTTCATCACTCACATCTGGCGCATCCACCACCTGAGCCAAAATATACCCATTCTCTTGATACCAGGTATTCAAGTCTTGAATACTGACTTGAAAGCGACGTAGATTAAGAATGTTGCCATATTGATCGCCAAAAATTTCGTCAATCACTTCTTGGGGAACAACAGAAGGAATATCTGTTCCTGGATTGGCATTAATATTAACTTGTCGTAAAACTGGGTTAGGTGTTACCTCAAATGTGACGCGCACACCTAATGGGGTATCCTCTGGCGTTGCTCGCACATTAGAAAAGAATCCCGTGGCAAAAATTGCATCAATATCTTCTTGCAGTCGAGTCCGAGTTGTCGTCCGTCCGGCTTGAGTACTAATGACATCAAATACCCGATTTCTTAAGTCTCCATCGACTCCACTAACAACAATTTCTGCTACTAATACTCTCGGTTCTGATGGCGATGAATCGTTTTGACTCAGTTGAGCGTTTAGAGAAACTGGGGTTGCCGGAGCCGTTTCTACTTCCTCTATTTCTAAGAAAGGAGTAAAAGCCAACTTCTCTGAACTTTCCGATAGCTGTTGTGGTTCAGGAAGCAAGGTAAAGGCTAACGTTTGCTCCTCAGTTACTGTATTTTCCTGTACTCCAGAAAATGGGGTAAAAGCAAGCTGCTCTGAACTTTCCGATAGCTGTTGTGGTTCAGGAAGCAAGGTAAAGGCTAACGTTTGCTCCTCAGTTACTGTATTTTCCTGTACTCCAGAAAAAGCTGTAAAAGCAAGCTGCTCTGAATTTTCCGCTAGCTGTTGTGGTTGGGGAAGCAAGGTAAAGGCTAACGTCTTGTCCTCAGTTACTGCATTTTCCTCTACCTCAGAAAAAGCTGTAAAAGCCAACTTCTCTGAATTTTCCGCTAATGGTTGCGGTTGTGGAAGTGTGCTAAAAGCTAACGTTTGCTCCTCAGTTA
>NZ_JAGHZH010000041.1:0-33747 GCF_017746885.1 Roseofilum sp. SBFL
CATTTTTTCTGCATATCAATTCCCAAGAGTATGCATATGGGCAAAAATGAGATCGCCACACCCTGTATCACTGAGTATACCTTAGCTCTGGAAATTATTAATAATAGAAGAAACCGGAGAGTGACAGAAGAGGGGTATCCCCTAGAGCTGTTGTTTGAGGAAGATTGGCCACACTTATTCTCCACTTATCCCATGATTTGGCTCGATTTACCTCTGACTTGGCAACGGAAAAATCGTCAAGAATATCAGGTGTTCCCGTCAGAGGTCGATCGCTCGACTTATCCTCGGTATTATCTACAAAATTTCCATTATCAGACGGATGGCTATTTGAGCGATCGCTCCGCCGAATTGTACGATCTGCAAGTCGATATTCTCTTCAATGGAGCCGCAGATGCCATGCGGCGCAGGGTTTTAGCTCCTCTGAAGCAGTCGATCTCTGACACTCCCACTAGCTCCAAACCGGCTAAAATCCTTGATGTTGCCTGCGGTACAGGGAGAACCCTGAGATTCATTCGCCAAACCTGTCCTCAAGCCTCTTTGTATGGTATCGATCTATCCCCTATTATCTCCGCAAAGCCAACCAATTACTCTCCAAAATGCCCGGAGAACTCCCGCAACTGCTGCAAGCGAATGGAGAAGAACTTCCCTATGTAGATAATTGTTTCCACGGGATTACCAGCGTCTTTTTATTCCACGAATTGCCTCCCAAAGCGCGCCAAAAAGTGATTGATGAATGCTTCCGAGTCCTCAAACCCGGCGGAACCTTGATTATTTGTGACTCCATCCAGAAAGAAGATAGTCCTGCTATTACTCCGGTATTAAATTGGTTTTCTCAGAACTTTCATGAACCCTACTATCCAAGCTATCTGATCGATGATTTAGGCGATCGCCTGCAAAAAATCGGGTTTGAGCAGATTGCAATTAATACTCATTATCTGAGCAAATATTGGGTGGCGCACAAACCCATAGAAGATAAAAAATCTATAGCCACACCAATGAATAGCTAATCCATCATGGTAGACTATATTACTGAAGCTATTTGATGCTAGCTTTGAAGGGTGCATTATGTTTAAATTTTATTAGAGCTGATTCCCGAAGTCGCTGAAAGTGCCTAACAGCAAGAGGTTCACTAAAATAGTAATAAATTCTGACTAATACAGGCTCAAACCATTTATATAGCCTTCTGAAGATTTCCTTTAGGAATCAGCTCTTAGAAGTCGATCAGAGTAAGGGTTCGCGGCTGCGATCGCTCATAAATCCCAAGGCGATCGCACTCATGCAGGCACTAATGACTAAATAAATGACAGGAGCATAGATATTACCACTGGCATTAATCAGCCAGGTACAAACTAACAGAGAGGTTCCCCCCATAATACTCGCTCCGAGATTGAAAGACAGAGAATAGGCAGTCAAGCGAGTCTCCGTTGGGAAGATTTCCACCATCATCACGGGAGAAATCGCCAACAAGGGAACCAGGAAAACCGCCAATCCGATTTGAGCCAACCAGACTTCGTAATGATTCGGTTGCAACAACAGCCAAAATGCAGGAAAACCCAACAGTGCCACACTCAAAATTGCCAGCAATAACCAGGATTTACGCCGTAGAGTCGTATCGGATAGCCAACCGAACAGGGGAAGAATCAGGATCTGGATGGTGAGGGCAACCACATGAATGACTAAAACCCCACTGCGGGAAACATCGGTGAATTGATCCAAATAGGTCGGAATATAGACCATAATGATGTAGTAAGTAGAACTATATCCCCCAGCAAAAAACATGGCCTGAAGCATGGGAACCAAGGATTGCCTCAGATCGCTTAGTAGAGGAACTTGTCTGCCTTCCTGGTGTTCTTCAAACACTTCTGAATCGGGGAGATTGCTGCGAATGGAGAGTCCAGTCAATCCCAATATACCGCCAAATAAGAACGGTAAGCGCCAGCCCCAAGTCAGTAGGTTGCTGTCAGAAAGCAGATGGGTGATCAACGCCACAATACCTAAACCCAAGAGTAAACCTATCGTAGATCCGACATTGACAAAGCTAGTGGTGAACCCGCGCCGAGTTTGGGGAGCAGTTTCTGCTACGTAGGTTACCGATCCCGTGAATTCGCCGCCCACGGATAATCCCTGAACTAATCTGAGCAGAATTAAAAAAATGGGTGCTGCAATCCCAATCTGGTTATATGTGGGTAACAAGCCCAATATGAAGGTGGGGATTGCCATTAAGATCACGGAGATAAATAGTTCAGTTCGACGACTAACGCGATCGCCAATATAACCGAAAATTCCTGCTCCAAGAGGTCGCATGACGAATCCTGCGGCAAAGACTCCATAGGTTTGTAGCAGAGAGACAATCTGATTATCGTTGGGGAAAAACAGTAGGGAGATGATGGGGGCTAAATAGCCATAAAGGGCAAAGTCATACCATTCGATCACATTACCGACAACACCAGCAAGAATAATGGTTTTGATGCTTTTTTTGCTGTCACTGTTCTGGTGAGCGGGCTGATCCTGGATGGCTTCAATTTTAGATAGTGGTGTCACTCGGATTTTTGGTTAACTGCTGTTAATATACTTTAGCTTAATCTTTAAAAACCGTTATTGATATACCCCATAGCAGAGGAAACGGCTGTATCTACTCGGCGATCGTGAGCGACTGGCGATCTTTCGAGCCTCATGTACCCTGTGTTACTGTGGATCTTCAAATATCTTTCAGTATTTGTCCCAAAATATTTCAGGGATCAGTTAATATCAACCTAAAATTAAACTTCAGATGGATCGGGCAGATACCTTAGTTTATCTGGATATGCCAGTTTTACTTCATTATTGGTGGGTCACGAAACGATTGATTAAAGGTCTTTGGACACCTCCCGAAGGTTGGCCGGAAAATAGTCCGTTGTTCAAAGGGACACTGAGAGCTTATTCGGTAATTGGGTTATGCCACCAACAACTGACTCCGAGATATCGAGAGTATGTCCATGGGGCGATCGCGACAAAGCAAGTTTATCATTTGCGATCGCCCCAAGAGGTGAAGCAGTTCTGGCAAACGGTTAATGCGGAATTGAAAAAAGCTTAAAGGCTATGGACTATTCAATTTGTACCGATCGAGCAAAGCTTGATATTAAGGTGATTCATGACTTTCTTTGTAACCGCTCTTACTGGGCTAAAGGCCGTAGTTTAGAAGAGGTTCAGCAGTCTATGGAAAACTCAATCTGCTGCACAGCTATAGGTTATTGAGAGTTTTTGCTTTTTTGTAGAATTTCTGGTGATGACCACGCAAGGGTCGATAAGATGGCTTTCGCGACGTTATTGAGGTCTTGAGGGTTATTGTCAAGCAGGGAGCTTATCAAGTCCGGTGTGGACTGAGCATCTGCTGTGGACTGAGGGGAGTGGGATGAGTTGTGGATTGCGGTGTGGGCGATCGCCGCACTCAGGGCATGATGTACAATATAATCGGTTACACTTAATCCAGTTAAGGTGGCGGCTTCTTCTAGGAGTTGATAATGTTGGGATTCGAGTTGGAGCGTGATAGTGGATTCCCGGATCGAGTTGGAGTCAGACATAGGGCAGTGATTGGATTCTGTATCAACAGTCTACCTTAAATCTATACAGAGATTGAATGTTGACTCCGCATTATTTGCCAGAAATCACAAAAAAACACACGACCTAAAGCCATTGGTTGCCCCTTCGTAAACCCCTAGGACTAGACTGCTCAACTCAAGCGGTTCCAGGCTAGTGTCATTCATTTGATTCAAAGAATCGAAACTGAAATAGTGACACTAGCCTGAGAACCGTACCGTCACGAGCAGGCTAGTGATGCATGGATGGACTGAGCGCAAGAGCGGCGATGCACCGCCCAGATTGCAAGGCTGTTTGCCAATGATTAGATCGTGTGATTTTTGGTTATGTTAATAAACGGGCATGGTGCATCCGTAATGCCAAGATATGCTCGCAAGGGCCTTTATACAGCTTATTTTGCTGATGCCAGTTGCAAGTACATTCTGCTTTAATTATACGCTCATCTCGATCGATTGTCAAATTGGGCGCATAAGTTTTTCCTTGATCTCGAACCGTTCCTTGGAGAAGTAAAGCCCCTCCTGAATCAGTTACACTGCTGACTTGGACTTGATTTTCGCTTAAAAAACGAGTCGCTTTTTCTTCGCGCTCATTGGCAAATCGCAAACGCTCCATGGGTAGGGGTTCGCGGCTTAATTCTCGCAGGCGATAGACTTGTTTATTCAGGTCATAAATTGTGCGTCCGGCTTGGGTATAGGCTCCCAATGCTCCTAATACCGCAGTTTGACTTAATCCTAACCGTTTCGCGAGACTTGCTGGGGTTTCTGCCCAAGTTTCCCGCAGTGCATCAAAGATTATTTTTTGTGTCCATTCATCGACATCAGCGCGCGGAGCCATCAGGTCAAAATTGCCGGAACTTGACCAGTCATTGGCTGTCCATCCGGATAATCCTAATGTAAAGGACATATCGCCTAAATCGGCGACATAAAAGGAGGGCATTCCCGTGCCTAATAAGTGGACGGTGAATTTTTGGGCAATGGGGATTAAGCGCTCTAAAATATGGATACGGCGACGACCCCAGACTCGGATTTCTTGGCTATTATTACCAGTATAGGGTGATCGCCAACACACCACTTCCTTATTCCAGGGATCGAAGACTACTTTAATCGGTTGTCCCGGTTCCAGAATATAGCGCAAACTACGCGGTCCTTTCCTCTCTTTGTTGCGTCGGAGAATCAGGCAAATATTGTGAATATCCATAGGGTGTAAATCAAAGGTAGTTGCCGGGAGTGACATGGCAGAACTCACCTGTAAAAAGCCCCTTACCCAACTATCGGGTAAATCGATTTTTACTTCTTTGAACGTCTCTTCGTGAGTCGTTTGCACTTCAAACCCAGACGGATCGACTTGAAATTGGGTCGTTTTGTAGCTTCTGATTTTTTGAAATTCATCATAAAGGGCGGCAGAATAGTCGATATTCGTCGTGCCACAGGCGAATTCGTTGATATTTTTAAATACGTCGTAGCTTGCCCCTAGTCTACCGTAACTCGATTCATCTTGACTGAAGCATTCAAAAAATATTTCATCTGGGTGAACGGTAATTACGGGATCGAAGACAAAATAGAAATCGAGTTGTTTTTGCCAGACATATCGGCGAAACTTTTCTCTTGCCTGATAATAGGGTCTCCAGCGTTCATAATTGATTGAATCAAGTGCCGTTAATTCGTTACGAATAGTAGTAATTTGGGCTACGACCTCTTCTCTCTGTACTCCTATCGATTGCCATTCTAAGTCTTCTTGTTTTTTAGCCCATTCTTTATATTCTTCGTTGTCTTTGGGTTGGTAGCGCAAATCGGAAACAACTACATCATGAAGAGCGCTAATGGCTTCTCGAAACGCGACACTTTTTCGCAATTCCCCGATAAAATAGGTGGGCGGGCGTTTGGTGTCGGGGGAAAAGGACATTTGGGTGTTATTTCCCTGGTTATTAACGGCTGTACTGCCGTGGTATGAATAGGCAAATTCCATAAGTTTGACCTCAAATTTAAATAAAATAAGGATTAACGTCGGATTTCAGCGACCGGTTTTACTTCAATGGGCAGGGGGATGTGGGGATAGTGTTGGTGCAAGCGTAACATCAATTGTAAACAATGGGATTTATCGGCGATCGCCATTGTCGCTGACTGCCGAGTTAGCACTTCGGCAATTATCTGTGCTGCCGCTTCACTTTTGAGAGCTTCCTGTTCTAAGAAGCTAAAGACCTTCTGTTTCGCCACCCGTCCCCGATTCACTTGGGATAAAACTGTGATTAAATAAGGCTTTAACTCGGCTAACTGCTCTGGGTTATCGGCGGCATAATTCTGTAAATATTGACTGGCGAATGCTTGCATATCTGTACTGGGATGTTCGCTAAACTGGAGTAAATAATCTTGCCCGTAGGGTTCCTCAAATGTGCGGGTAACCAACTGACGACCAAATTCGCGCACGTCTTCGCGGATGCTGTCGCAGATGAGAACCATGACTTCCGGAGTCCAGTCAGTATCGGTGAAATGACGTTGAAAAAGCTCTTGGGCAAATTGGCGCGAGTCTTCCCATTTCGCTTCTAACAGGCGAACTGCGGCTAATTTTTCCGCGTTGGAGGCTTTGATTCGGTCTATGTTATGCTCTATCATTGTCCAAGAGGCTTGTCTAACGCTCAATACCTCATGGCTGGCTAACCGAACAATTTCAGCAATTGACCACTGTTTTGCCCAGCGATAGACACTTACTTTGAGGTTAATACCACTGAGTTGTTGGGCATATCCAAATTTAGACTTGAGTAGGCGTAGGTTTAACTCTTGGGAAATCTCGCCTTTCCATCCAGGAAGATGAAGATGGATGAGGGAAAATAGGTCTTTGTGAACGCCGTCGTGGGGTTCTGGAATGAGAAGAAATTCGATTAATTCTGTGGCTAGAGGTCGACTAAAGTCGGGATGACCGTTGGCTAGACGGTAAATCAGAGGCTGAACGGATTGGCGCAGATCGGGAATTGCACTAACAGCCATGGCTATGATAGCATCTCGATAGCTTTCTCGGAGTTGGCGATCGCCCAATTGACCAAAGATTTCTACACCAATGCTGCGGATAGCTTCTTGAGGCGAGGCAATTAAAGACTTGATGATACTCACCGGAAGCTCCGTTGCTGGAGTTTCGTGGTTGTGCAGCAGTCTTGCACCCAGGGTTTGCACTTCGGGAACTGGGTGCTGGAGTAAGTCGAGAATGACTTGTAAACTGAGGGTTTGTAGGGGAGTAGCAAAGAGTTGCAGGAGGGTATCGGATATAGCTTCTACGGGTTCACTCTCAGTTGTGCTAATTAGTTCAGAGATGATATAGCCGATGATAATTTTGGTTCTATTTTCGGGGATGGGGTGCGATCGCAACAACTTGCGGGCAAATTCTTGAATTTCCAGATGGGGACTGAGCAGCAACTGACACAAGAATTCAGCCGAACCAATGAACGTATTGGTATTTGTGTCTATCCACTCCTGCGCTTGTTTGCGAGCCGGGGCAAAGCTACAGTTTAAGAGGGCAATGACTAAATCAAAATTGGGATTTTCGGGCGTATAGCGTTGCTTGGCTAAGTTAAAGGCAAATTGTGTAGTTTCGTCATAAGGTTGACTCAACAAACCCACTAAATCTTGCACTGCCATCTGCTGGCAAAAGTCAGGGTTATCTTTTAAAGCTTTAACGGCAAACTGATGTACCCGATGACATTGGCTGTTTAATAATAATTCTACTAACGCATCCGGGCGTTGATTCCAGAGTTCGGGAAATGCTTCTTCCCTTGCTTCTGGGGGAGGAGCGCCGGGTTTATAATCATCTTCACATTTCCAAGCTTGATATGCATACTGCCAATGATAGCGAGGACTATTGCTGTAGAGAATATGATTAAAAGATAAATAACCCGCATATTGATCCCAATAGCTTTTGAGGGCAACATATTTCCCACCTGAAGTCCATCGATAAGAGGCTTTTTCTCGAACCGGTTGAGCATCCTCATCCGAGTAGGCTAACAGAACTCCTACAGCTAAATCAGCATACTTTAAATCTCCTTGTTCCCCTAATTTAGCGAGGGTGCGCCATACTCGTCGTCGCAGATAGTCGCGGGTATCTTGACTGTAAGCTAGGGAGGTATCAGGACGTTGTTGTTCATTCCTCAAGTTATCTGCTACAAGTTCGTAGCGTCTCGTTTCTTTGTTATATCGGTGTTCATAGAATGTCAGGTAGCGGCCATCGGGCATCCTCATATAATAGCCTTTGCTATTGTATAAAGCCTTTCCAGTCTCAAAGCGCCAGGCTAAAAGGCCAAAAAATTCGGCATCATGGCGATATTCTGCCATTTTGAACAGATGGCGCAGGGGTTTGAAGCTTGGAGGCGCGAGGGGTGCGGTGCAGATAAACTGGTGTAAAGCTGGACGGGTAATGTCCAGGTGGGTTTGGTAGAGGGTTTGTAGGACTTGAAAGGGTTGATAGTCTTTGGTATCGAGATAGGTTTTTAGAGTCTCGGTTAAAGTGTCGGGGTTTCTGGTGGCGATCGCCTCTTGTAGAATGGTCGGTAGGCGATCGCGCGCCATCTGCTGCAACTCCTCTCTTATCGTCCCATCCCCCAACTTCCAGATCGCCTCAAACGCAATTCGCTTGACAAATTCCGGAGTTAATGCATTCTCCTCCAACTGCTTTAATATGGGTAAAGCTTCTGCATTTCCCAATTGTCCCAAAGCATGGGCAATACAATAATCTCGTAAGGTTTCCCCTGTGCCTAAAAGCTTGATGAGATGGGGAGTTGCGGCGCTCAGTTGTAATTCTCCGGCACGCCAAATGATGCGATCGAGGGGCCAATTGTCTGGTGGAGTTCCCTGGAGATAGGATAAGATGCGATCGTCTCTCGTCATCTCCTTATCTGTTGCAGTAGATTGAGGCATTGCGGAGGGTTCAGCCGCAGCGGTAATATCCTGATATCCCTTCTTCGTTTTCTCCTTCACCAACTTATCAAAAAATTTCTCCGCTTCTGGCAAAGACACCGGGTTAGGCGTTTTCGTCCCTTCCTTTAGGTTAGCGCCCCGACGACCATAGCGGAAATTGACGATATATCCATTATCACCCGCCAAAAGCAATTCCACTTCATAGATCTTATCCGAGCGATCATCTTGGTAATGGAGCGTTGTCTGTTTAATCCGTTTCATAGCCGTGAGGAGAAAAGGTTGTTTGCCATTTTAGTCAACTTTTCTGCCTACGTCTACATCACTACTACATCACGTAAAGTCTCCGATACGTTTGGAAGCCCCGTCGCTGTCTTCGCGGGGATTGGTTACTACAGTACTTCGCGCTCTGTAGTGGGGGAAATCCAGCCAACTTTGGGGGTATAGAACGCCCAAAGTTGGCTGGATTTCATGTCCGTTAAAACAATTTGCCTAAGAAGAAGTGACGGGTTGGGTAACCTTCAAACCTGCTAAGGCTTGATTGTATTCTTCCAATTCAACTTTCACTGGTTTGACACCCCAAATTTGCTGGCAATATTCGCTAATTGTGCGATCGCTAGAAAACTTGCCCATACGGATCGAATTGAGAATAGACATCTTCGTCCAACTCTCCCGATCGGCATAAGCGCGATCCACTTTGTCTTGACAATCAATGTAATCCTGATAGTCAGCAAACAGCATATAGGGATCGTTGTACATCAGGGAGTCTACCAAAGGCTTGAACATATTGCGATCGCCGTGGGAGAAAAATCCAGAGGCGATGCGATCGATGGTTTGCTTGAGTTCGGCATTTTGTTCGTAATACTCCCAAGGCTTATACCCTTGTTGTTTAAGCGCTGCCACCTCATGAGCGGTTAAGCCAAACAGGAAGAAATTCTCTGCACCGGCTTCTTCCCGGATTTCAATATTGGCTCCATCTAACGTACCAATCGTGAGAGCGCCATTCATGGAAAACTTCATATTTCCGGTTCCGGAAGCTTCTTTACCCGCAGTGGAAACTTGCTCGGATAAATCGGCACAGGGATAAATTCTCTGCCCCAAAGACGCATTAAAGTTAGCCAAGAAAACAACCTTAATTCGACCGCGTACATCCGGGTCTTTATTCACGACTTCAGCGACCGAATTAACCAATTTAATGATTAATTTTGCCATAAAGTATCCGGGGGCAGCCTTCCCACCAAAGATAAACGTCCGGGGTTGAATATTCAGACTCGGATTTTGCTTGATCCGGTTATACAGGGTGATAATATTCAACACATTCAAGTGTTGACGCTTATACTCATGAATCCGCTTCACTTGAATATCAAACAAGGAATTGGGATCGACTTCTAAGCCATTGTGAGCGGCAATATAATCAGCCATTAACTGTTTATTGTGCTGTTTAATTGTGCGCCACTCCGCTCGAAATTCTGGATCGTCAACATGACTTTCCAATTTACGCAATTGATCCACATCTTTTAACCATCCTTCACCCAACTTATTGGTAAAGAGTTCGGACAATTTGGGGTTACTTAATAACACCCAACGGCGAGGGGTAACTCCATTTGTCTTGTTGTAGAATTTCTCGGGCCAAAGTTTGTAAAAGTCTTTGAGAGTATCCTGTTTGAGCAGTTCGGTATGTAAGGCTGCGACTCCATTAATGGCATGGGAACCCACACAGGCTAAATTCGCCATACGGACTTTCTTTTCTCCGCCTTCTTCAATTAAGGATAGGCGACTCAGGAGTCCTGAATCCTCTGGATACCAATGTTTCACATCTTCTAAGAATCGATGGTTGATTTCATAGATGATTTCCAGGTGACGGGGAAGAATGGCTTCAAATAACCCAACTGACCACCGTTCTAGGGCTTCGGGGAGTAGGGTATGGTTAGTGTAGGCAAAGGTTTTTTGAGTGATGCGCCAAGCAATATTCCAGTCAAAGCCCTGTTCATCGACCAATAAACGCATCATTTCGGCGATCGCCACGGCTGGGTGCGTATCATTGAGTTGGATAGCAGCCGTTTCTGGTAAATTATCTAGAGTCTTATGGCGCATCAGGTGAATGCGGATAATATCCTGGAGCGAACAGGAAACAAAGAAGAATTGTTGCTCGAGTCGCAGTTGTTTCCCTTGGGGTGTATTGTCATTGGGATAAAGAACTTTAGAGATTGTTTCAGAGCGCATTTTTTCTGAAACTGCACCATCATAGTTCCCTGCATTAAATTCACCAAAATCAAAATCATCGCTTGATTCTGCTTTCCATAACCGTAGGGGATTTACGGTATTGGTATCATAACCGGGAACTGGCGTATCATAGGGAATTCCCATCACTCTTGTATCGGGAATCCAGCGTTTTCTCGGCCGTCCTTTTTCATCACTATAGATTTCGGTATGGCCACCAAATTTAACTTCTACCGCTTGATCGGGACGAGCAATTTCCCAAGGATTACCTAGACGTAACCATTTATCAGGAATTTCCGCTTGCCATCCATCCTGAATAATCTGATGGAAAATTCCAAATTCATAGCGAATTCCATAGCCGACGGCAGGAATTTCTAGGGTTGCTAGAGAGTCGAGGAAGCAAGCTGCTAATCGACCTAAACCCCCATTACCCAAACCTGGATCGGGTTCATGTTCTAGGATTTCTTCGAGATCGAGACCCGATTCTTCTACGGCTTGACGGATGCGATCGTACAGGTGTAGATTAATCAGGCTATTCCCTAAGTGCCGACCCATGAGGAATTCGGCAGAGAGATAATAAACGGTTTTTACATCGTTTTCCAGATAGGTTTTTAGGGTTTTGAGCCAACGACTCAAGAGGCGATCGCGTAAAGTATACGCCAGAGCCATGTAGAAGTCATCTTGGGTTGCTAGGGATTCATATTTTCCTTGCAAGTAGAATAGGTTATCTGCAAAAGCGCGTTTGAGAGTCTCTACACTCATTCCTGTCCGGTCATCTTCAATTTGGATCGGACATTGGTCTTGAGGAATCATGGATTGGTTCATAAGTTCTCGCTTTTGTGAAGGTGTGCCATTCTACCGTCTATTGAAAGACGGAGAACGAACTTTTGATGCAATTTTAAGATTTTATTTATAGCCACTGGTTTGGCAGCTAGAACTTCCCTGACCTTCACCAAACCTAGCACTCATCATCTATTGCCTCTTGCCTCTTGCCTAGCGAAGTTTACCATCCCAATAGAGAAACGGCGGATTCTTTTTCCCAAGACGCTTTTAGGGCTTCTGGGAGAGCAATTGCATTCGTCTCGGCAGGAGAATCGATGCGGGTTTCAATGCAGAAGGAGGCAGTGTTAAATCCTCCAAAACGTTTGACCGTACTGGTGCGCAGACGAATCGAGCCAGAATCATCGGCAAAGGAAAATCGCTCGATCGCGCTCATGGTTTCGTATTCGGTGATTAAGTTGAGTCCGTCTTCATCATCCATTTCATACTGTCCAGCGACGGGGACAATTTCTGCATAGCCTTTTTCCCGCAAGAGTTTCCCTTTGCGCGGATTATCTACATCAGGAACGATCACCATAACGGTGGAATCCTCATGACCTTCGCCTTCCCGATCCCAACCCATGCTGCCATGCCATTGTACCAATGCCCCACCCGCAGCGAGTTGGCTATCAACTTTATGCATGGTGCAAATTTCTTGGACTCTTGGATCGTCTGGAGTTAAAGCGCTGACGGTGATTTCTAATTCTCCCAACTCCGCACGCCGAAAGGCCAGATGATGGGTTGAACGCTGCGATCGCCATTTTCCTGCACTTCGCTGAAAAAATTCCATTGCATCCATCTCCATTGGCCTCCTGAATGATTTGGTAACGATTTTGACATTTTTATTTTAAACTCCCTTTGATCCTAGGCACAAGCCCCAACGTGATATGAATTTTTGTTAATATCACTACTTTTTGCTTGACAAGTTGGACAATATAATATCCATGTGCTAGATTAATCAACAAATCTGCCAAAAGGAAGCTCTAACCCGTTTCCAGATTCTGAAATAGTGCAGGAGGAGTGAAGATGCAAATGCCTGGAAAACTAACTCTTGAGCAACAATTCAAGATGAAAGTCTACGAAGATCAAGTTCAGGCTTTAACTCAAGAAGAAGCTCAAACTTATCTACTCGAAGTGTTGCGTCAAATGATGGTGAAAGATAACATTGTTAAGCACCTGATGAAGAACGCTTAATCAGTCATTCCATTTCTCTTTAATCGTTCCACTAATGAGTTCTTGAGAAGCCCATTACTCTAACTAACTCATTGAGATGCAATTTCATACAGAAATGGGATGAGTCAATAAGGTGCTGGGAATAGATCATGATTCACCAGCACCATTAAGTAATTAATTGTTATTAATAGAGGTGCCCTTAAGATATAAATAAGTATAAACCCTACCTATATATTAACATCATATTTTGATATTTTCATCTTTCCTCAACAAGACAGTTATTAGTAGGGCACGTTATTTCACTTACCCTACCAATAGCTGCTCTTACTTCCCAATTAAAAATGATTAGTTGAGCATCATAAATGCTCTATAACGCTTCAGTAACCATTTTACAAGCACCAATCCTCCTTAATGGCTTTAATCAAAGAGAAGGTAGGATATTCAACATCTGTACGATAAGCCCATTTTAACCAGGCATCAATTGCTGTTGTTAATCTTTGTGGGTATTGTGCGACAACTGCAAGTAGTTCTGAACTCTCAATGTTGACACCTTCGTACTGAAGTTCAGGACTTCTAGGTAAATCAATATAATTAAGTTCTTTCTTAGGAGACGAGGCACAACCTCTAGTGCCCACTTGAATGGTCTTTAATTGGGGATGAGGATCGGCAGTGAAACTCATTAAAGTATTTTTTTGTACTATGCTGTGGACTAAGGTTAAGATCTCATATCCTTTGGGATGATTCATTGCAGCCATAGCAAGATCAGCATTATTGAATTCGTGATTCATGATTTTTTACTTAATGAAACGATACTATGACCATAACCAATTTCACACGTGCTGTCAAGTGTGATTTTTTGTTTGTATGTGTGCCACTCTTTTTGAATTGTGTTATGATGGTTATCATAATTACGAATAGGACACTATACAAGCATTATGATTTCTGAAACTGCTCTTTTCTCCGAAGCTAACGACAATCAGAGAGACGATAACTCTTTGGTCACCCAAGAACTCACTAAAGCTATTAAGGATAGCATTCAACCGATTATGGTCGAGTGGTATAGAACAGGACAAACATTTTTAGCAATGGGATCTGAACATGGAGGCCGTTTGATGCTTCAGATCAATGCTCATGCTGCGGAAATACCTATTCTCTTGAGAGGGAAAAGTGTTACTCATGATAGCAATGATCCAAGTTCTGGAAAAAATCGCCCTATTGATGATCGGCATGTAAAACGTATAAAAGATTATATTATTGAACGGTCTAGATCAAACAACAAGTGGATTTTGGGAACAATTACAGCTAATGTCAATCCATCCAAAATCAAATATCAACAGATTTGGAAAGATTTGTATGTTGTGGTAATTTTCAATAATACCTCACTAGATATTACTGATGGACAACATCGTAAAAAGGCCATTCTTGAATTAATTGAATCTGATGGGATAGAGCGCGATCTTATTAAAGATGCCACTTTTCCGATTAACTTAATCCTTGAGGCTGAGTTGGAGCAATGTCAAACTGATTTCTGTGATATGGCTCAAACTCTTGCAATTCCTCAATCTCTTTTAGTCGCTTATAGTGGCTTTGGCAAAGATGCAATTGCCAGATTTGTTGTTGACCATGTGGATATGTTTTATGAAAAAACACAAAAGATAAAATCAACACCTGGATCTAAGACGGGCTATATTTACACTATTAATTATGTGGCCAAGTTAGTCAGTTGTGCATTTGCAGGTCATCCTACTAATAAGTTATCTGAGGTAAACACACATAATTTGGTAAAACAGGATGGACAAGAACTGAGTGACTGTCTTAATTCCTTTTTTATTTTCTATTCACAAACAGCAGAATTTCCGGGAAACAGTCGAGAGTGGCAAAAAACGGCTCGGTTAGCTGGAGAGATCATTGGAAAAGAAAAACTGTATTGGAAGGATGCTGAAAAGTTTCGTGAATCTTGTATTTTAGGCATTAGTGCTGGATTAGAGATTTTAGGTAATATATTACACTATATTCGTCAAAAATATGATTGTTTTGATGAAGAAATGGTGAAACAAATTGCTCAAAATATCGATTGGTCCAAACAAGGACCATGTTGGAAAGATACAGTGATTGTCCCCGATGGAAAAGGTGGGAGTAAAATTAGTGCTGGTCGAGGTTCTGTGACTACAGCATTTCAAAACTGTCTCCAACAACTAGGCTGGGAATAGTGAGAAAGTAGGGTGCGCTAATAACGCATCCTACTGCCGTGACACAGCTAATTTGGTGCTTTAGAAAATTTTGATGGTTCTTGAAATTTGTGAATTTAAGCAAAATCCTATTGCCTCATTTTAGCTGTGTCACGGCACTACAAGAGAGTTACTCCCAGTGTTGTAATTCTTGGAACCAGGCTTGGATTTGGTCGCGGCGGGTTTCAAAGGTGGCGGCGATCCAGATGAGGGAAATTCCGACTCCTAGGGCAACTAACCATTTGGAGAAAGGATAGTCGAAAATAAGAATGCCTAACTGATAGAAAACATTGAGTAAAAAGCTGGTGGTTCCGATATAGAGAAAGGCGCGGATTTTTAGGGAGAGTCCGGCGAAAATGGTGAGTAAACTGAGGGTTCCAGTGAGGGTACCGATCCATTGTTGAGCAGTAAAGGAAATTAAACTAATGGTAGCGGAAACTAGCAGACGAAGGTTATGGCGAAGTTTTCGGTTTTGGGGAGAGTTTAAGAGGGGATCGACTTGGATGATGTAGAGCAGGGATAGGCTGATGGTGAGGCTATACCAGAAGATTTCGGTAATAGGAATATTGAAAAACGATCGCCAGATTATCCAGTTGAGGACGGCTAAGGTGAGGTAGGTAAAGCGAATTTGTTTGCTGGCGATCGCCAATCCGATATAATAAGCAGCAATGACCACTAAGCTGGCTTGGTTTAAAATAGCTGGATTCTCTAACATCGCATAGACCGGGATCGCAATGCCTGCCACTTGCCAAGGGCGTTTTGACCATCCCCAAGTTTCCCAGGGAAGGAAGTAAAGAAAGTAGGCAAATAAGGTCGCAATAGCTCCTTTCCAAGCCACTAATGGACCGCCTAAGAGTTGGGCAACAGGAGTATTTAACCAGTAAATTCGCATTCCTAGGGCTTCTAAAAACCCGAGATAGACCCACAATTCTTGGGGTGAGAGGTTGCCCTCTCCCACGGAAGAGTGGGCTATAGAATGCTTATGGCGACCTTGGCTGATGGCGTAGAGAACTAATGCTGTACCCGTGGCAAATCCTAGGGTCATTCCTTGTGCAATGGGGTTAAAAGTGGCGATGATTAAGAGTAGGCTAGAGGTGAACCAATGGAGATGACAAATCCAGCGAAATTCTCTAGGAGTAAGTTGGAAATAAGGGCGTAAAAATTTTCCTAATAGGCGATAGGCGTAGAGGATACTACTGCCTAGGGTTGCCATGAGAATCAGTCCATCACCAGTTGCACCTCCGGGTTGTAAGGACAGTTGATAAAAGAGGAGTTCGTAAGCGCACGCGGTGATTCCAGCAAGGGCAAGATAAATGAGGGGTTTAAATTTCGGCGATCGCTTGCCAATACCGAGGATAATAATCGCTAAAGCTAGGGTGGTGATTCCTGTCCAACTTGAAACTGTTCCCCAACGGAGGATCGCCCCCAAAATCCCGTAAGCTAGGGGGATAATATGCCAGGCTGTACCCAGATTATTGGTTTCTGCGGGCTGTTTTGAACTCCACCAGTCGCCGAGTAATTGAGCGCATAACCCCAAAATTAGGTTAATCAGGGCAAGGTTAATGATGGGAGCGTCAAAACTTCCCAGGGTTTCGACGGCTAAGAGTTCAATTGTCCATCCGATTGCAAATAATCCCCAGTTGCTGATTGTGCCCAATTGGGAAAAAACAGGGGCGGGGTGACGAGGACGTTTTTTCTGACTGTAAAGAAGGGCAATCAGGAGGAGGATTAAGCTGATGAAAATGGTGGTTTGTGGTGTGAGAGTGTTGGTGTAGACGAGGATAGAATGGAGGGTGAGCAAGATTAAGCAAAAGAGGCAGAGCGCGATCGCCCATCCATGGAAACTTTTACGATAGAGTCGAGTTAACTGGCGCTGCCATTGTGCTTTACCCAGACGTAGGTTTTTTGCTCCTATCCATAATCCTAGAACATTGACTGAGCCGACGATCCACCAGGCGGTTGAGGGAATATCAATCCAGTCGGATAAAATCACTCGCTCGGTGACTAACCCTAAGCCAACGGTCATGGCAGTCAGATAAAGTTTAGGATAATAGCGACTATGACCGATTAGGATTAGGCTGGCAACCAGTAAACTTAAACACCTAAGATCGAAAACGTTCATCGTGGGTAAAACTGCTACCATGACAGCCGCACTACTCCATCCAATAGCAGTAGGTTGGGGGGTTGGATACCAACTGCGATAGGCGGTTGCACCACTGAGGAGCATACTGGTACTGATGGAAAGATAATTAGGGGTAAGTAGCCCTTGACTTACCCAAGTGCTTTGGAGGATAAGAACTGCACCACAGAGGGCGATCGCCCAAATATCCAGCGCTCTGCTGTAATGAGAGATACTTTTGTAAAACGTATAATGACGGATTCCCCATAATCCAGAAACGGCGATCGCCCCCAGCATTAACCACAGGGTATCAATCGGAGGCGGCATTCCTGGAACGAGATCCCACAAAATCAACCCTAGGGTACTTAAGGCACAACCAATGGTAATCCCAGCAGTGACGAGATTGGGCAATTTACGGGTATTGAATACCATGATTAGGGTGGCAACGGCTAGCCCAAACCCTCGCCATCCTGGAGTTTCAAACAGCAGGGTTTGAGCAACCAAGAGCATAACCATGCTCAAGCGAGGGGTAATATTGAGCCGATGAGAATGGGGTGAATAGCTAATCAGGGTGAGCGTTGCAGGGATAGTTAACCAGGTGAGATGGGTGAGGGTAAAGCTATACTGTTGCCGGGTAGCGTCAAGCAATCCATAGGCGATCGCCGCTAACCCAAATCCGATTAACCAGGCACTTTGTTGCCAGATTTTTTCATAGGAATTCGGTTCTGGCGATAATGCTCCGCATCGCTGGCGCGATCGCCGCAGATCGGAAAACCACCATTCTATGACTGTAATTTCGAGCAAAATCAGCGCCCACGTGTTTAAGGTTAAGTCAGGGCTGGCATAATCAATGAGGCTTAAAAGTAGGGCTAATCCAGTGAAGTGATTCAGATAGACAAGTAGGTGAAAAGAATGCAGGACTTGCAGATCGTATCGCCGCTTCGTTACCCACACGATCAGAAAAATTAGGTTCGTTAAACAGAAAATCCGTAAAATGGAATTGGGGAAACTGAAGATCAGTAAGCTAATTCCCAATCCTAGGGCAACCCATTCGGAAAAATGGGCGAGTTTGGGTTTTTCCTGTCGATAGAAGCGATCGCCCATGTTAACGATCCAAATTAGGTAAGGCAGTCCAAGGGTACTGATGAGAGCGATCGGGTATTCTTGAGCTTGGGTAATGGCGATCGCTGTGGCGATAATTTGCCCTTGTGTGATTTGTGGAATAAAATTCCACAGCAGGATAGCAATTTGAGCGACAATCAACCACAGGATTGCCAGATCGCGCCGATTTTGCCAACGATAGATGAATTTGTGATAGATTTGTGTGGCGATTAAACCAATCATGACTCCTTGCCAAGGAAGCGTCACCCAGGTAGAGACAAACCAGGCAACAAAGAGGATACTTAAACCCAGGCGATTGATCGGTTTATAGTATTGAGAACGACGGGTGAAGGCAAGCCAAACGGCAAAGGTTCCACAGAGCGCGATCGCTAATCCTAAATGGGGCAAAAGAACTCCTTGCACAAAAATAGCACGGAAGAGTAGAATGCCGATGGCATAAAGACTAAGGCGGCTCAATTGCAGCGTTTGTTTCAATGAACATTCTGGATCTTGAAATTGAGTTACATAGAAACCCAAACTGCCAATTGTCGCCAAATAGACAGAAAAAATAGGGAAGTTAGGGATGCTCCAACCCCAATGGAGATAGCTGACGAGGATGTAAATCAAAAAAGGGAGAGAAAACCTATTTTGATTTTGCCATAGAGAGCCGGAAATTATAGTTAAATAAACGGCCGATCCAACACTCACTAACGCATTAAAAGGATGACTCCATAAGCCAAAGTCATCCATTGCCCAAAAATTGACCGGAATTAAGAGCAATGTGACTAATTTTAGAGCTTGTGAGGTTAACTGTAAGTTATCTTTCTGACTTGCTAAACGGCTAATAAACCAAAATAAAGAGGTATATCCTAACAGCACCGAATATTGGACAATCGCGGGGAAGTTTTCCCATTGACTCGCAGCAAATACGCCAGAAGAGAGAACGACTAGAAATAAACCTAAGAATAATAACCACCGCACACTTAATTCTGCTTTCAGAGAATCTAATCGTTGCCCAATCCAACTCGGTTGAGGCTTTGGTTGAGGCTTTGGTTGAGGCTTAGTTAGACTGGATACTGAAGGTAAAACTGGCGCTGATGGTATTGGAGTTTGCTCTCCAAGCGGTGATGCGATCGCTTGCGGTTCTGGAATCGAAGAATAGAGGTAATTGCGGGCAATCTGTTTTACCCGAAAGTCATCGATTAATCCTAAGCGCAAGCCAATTTCTAATCCTTCTAAGAAGTTCGGATGATGGGTATCGACTTTTAAGCAAAGATAGACAGAATCCTCGGTTAAAATCCCCAAATCTTGCCAAAGTTTCAATCCTTCCAGTAAAGAAGTGATGGGTAAGGCTGGATCTAGCTTAATTTCAACGATCGACTCAGGAACAGGAGCCATGGTGTCATGTGCAGTTAGAATTGCATCGATTGTAACACTTCATGTCTCAAGATTTTCTGATTCGTGAACTGAGGATGCCTTACCTCTAAATCCCTCTTTCACAGGAGAAAGGAGAAGGGAGATAAGGAGCAAGCATTTACATTTCATTTAAAAATGCCATATAACACCCTAAAGTTTGGTAAGATTAATTCGGCGATCGCTGGAAAAATTAAGTAATAAGTAGGGGCAGGTTCACCCATATCCCAAATTCCCACCCATAACTTTATATGAACCTGCCCTAAATCAATTACCAATTACGGTTTATAAGCTTGCAACACTTGTAGACTTCCTCCTCCGTAGAGAGTAGGGGGTTCTACCTGAAAACCAATGTCCTGTAAAGTCCGTCTTAAGTCCGTTTTTAATAACTGCCAAGCGGTTTCCGTTTCAAACAGGAACAGGAACAGATATAATCCGGGGATGAAGATGGGGTTGGTGGGAGGATGAAAATCGGCGATCGCCAAAACTCCCTCCGGTTTCAATACGCGATATGCTTCCCGCAAAATCTCTTCGAGTTGCTCTGGCGACATTTCATGCAATGCAGCACTTGTATGCACCAGATCGAAACGCTCATTTTCCAAAGGCATATTTTCCGCAAACCCTTCCACAAACTTTGCTTGCGGAACATTCTGTTGCGCTCTTTTCAAGGAAAGGGGAGACGCATCTAACCCCGTCACCTTATCCGAATAAGTCACTAAAATCTGCGTTGCTTGACCACTACCACAACAGAGATCTAAAATTTCTGTATCTGAATTAATCGGCAAATCTTTTAAAGCTAGGCGACGAAATCGATATTCTCCCCCCACCGCCAGGGCAGATACCCGCGAAATAGAATCATATAACCACTGATATTGATAACTTAACTCTCTTAAAAATGTTGCCATAATTATAGTGCTTCGCGCTGGTCATGGGTAATGGGTAATCGGTAATTGGAAAACCGTTTTTTCCATTAAATCAGGATATCATATCTTGCCTAGTAATTAGATGGGATGAGGGCAGGTTTAGGAGAGCGATCGGTTAGTTTTCTAGATTTGGGTATAACCCGCCCCTACAAAAAAACAACCAAATCTATACAAAAATATTTACTCTACAAGATGAACAGGAAAACCATATTGAAGGGAATTTCGATATAAAGGAGTATCCAACGTCCAAAGGTCAGCATCTAGAGTTTCTGCTAAAGCAATGTAAGACGCATCATAGGCACTTTGGCGCTTCAAGGATAAAGCAATTTCGATTATTCTTGTCCCTTCTGATAAATCATGATAAGTAATAGTCAAACGATTTAAAAGAATCCAAGCTTGAGCTAACTGCTGTTGAGGAAACCTATTGGCGCTCACCAGTCTAGTTAAAGCATTAGCGACTTCATACTGTACCAAGTTAGGAGCATGAATCTTTACGTCGTCACGAATCCACTCATTGAATTTATTGCGAACTCGTTGACTACGAGACTCTTCATGAACGAGGACAACTAATAAATTAGCATCAATAACCACATTCATTTCCTAAATCAAGCCTCTTTGCTCTAACTCTTCACGACTTTGACGAGCAATTTCGACAGCATCTACTGGCGGAAAATTCTGGGTCATTTCGCGCAACTCTTCCAAAGCTTTCAGAGCAGATTGGCGATCGCTTTCAGGAGTGGAGTTGATTGGACTCGATTCAGCAGTAGAAGGCAAAGTTTCTGCTTGAATAGAATTCAGGATAGACTCTACTAGTTGCCAGCGATCGCCTATGGATAACTGTAGTATTTTATCGAGCATTTCGGGTGAAGACATTCTCTCTTACCTCAACGATTTCCCTAATATCATTATAACATTAACTAGCGAATTACGATAGAGATAATCGACCTTGGGGTTCAGGAACTTCAGCAATGAACGCTCGATCGACTTCACTCCAAGAGAGAATAATTTGATAACGAATCACCATTGTAATCTCCTGTGTAATTCTGTTTTAAGCATAAATTAAGGGAGGATTTAATAATCCCAATTTACAGAGTTGTACCTTTGAAGCAGTTGTTGGTGCTTACTATATGTAGAGAACTGGCAAGGATATCTAAAAACCCTTGTTTGTTAGTTGTCTATATCTCCACCCATAATCTTTTGCCTATTGCCTATTGCCTTTTGCCTAGCGCGTAGCGCTATATAATACCCATGGTTAATCCTTCGCTCATTAGGCCAGATGTTCCATGACCCGATTATCACCAGATCAACGTAACTCCCTGTATACCGTGGAATCGGAACGGGTAGGGATTCATAAATCGATTTTGGCAGGATTATATGAGGTGCAGCAAAAACCCCAACTTCAGGATGGAGAAACGGGACTGGGTATTTCCCCCGCCAACCGTATTGCTTTAGAATCCGTTGATGAGTTTGAAGGTCAGGTCATCTATGCCGCTAATACGATACGCGTGATTACGGATACGCTAATCGGTCAAGGATGGCAAGGGGATGACCTATGGGATACAGCCTTGGGCTACTATAGCGAGAAATTTATTGGGCGCGTGGCAGAAGGCTATTCTCCGCCACCGGAAGAGCTGAAAGCAGCGCGTTTAGAACCGTGCGATGCAAAAAAGCTCTATGGAATTTATGTCCAAGATTTACAAACCGACTATAGTCTAGAAAAGCTACCCTCGAATCTGTCCTATCTGGATATTGCCCTGTTATCTCTAGTCGAGCGCATCCCCCAATATTATCAAGGTCTGCCCCATCAGCGCGATGGTCTGCTAGAGGTGTTTCGGATCTGGCGTAATTTTGATACTCGTGAAGAGGCGATCGCCGATCTGACCAATACCTCCCCCTCCACAGCACCCAACTGGGAAGAAACCTACATCGATCCTCCCCTCCTCCAATTCCTCTCTCGCTTATCTCCAAATTATCTCGGCTATCCCCATCAACGGGAGAGCCTCATCCGTCTCACCCAACTGTGGCGTAACCTCGACTCTAGGGAAGAAGCTATATCCTCCCTGGAACGGGACACCTCCCCAGAACCCGCCCTCTTTTATCTCGACCCTGCCCTGATTGCCTTTGCCCAAAGAGTTCCCCAATACTACACCGGTCGCGGATATCAGCGCCAAGCCCTCACCGAAGCTTTCCGAATTTGGCGCAAACTCTCCTCCCGCACGGCAGCGCTGGCAGAATTAGGATTAGAGATCAAAATGCTCCGAAGTAGCAGTACAGACCCCAATCAACTCGCCAATACTGCCGCCCAACTGGATCGAGAACTGCTCGGTTTTATTAAGCGAGTTCCCTTTGCTTACACCGAAGAAGAACACCAGCGCAACGCCCTGATTCGCATGGTACAACTGTGGCGAGGACTGGACTCGCGAGAAATTGCTATTTATACTCTCTTTGAAGACTTGAAGCGGATGAATAACACTCACCGCAACAGTCCCGATGCTCCTCGCCAACCCGGACCCATTGTTCTGCCACCGCGTCCCAACCGTTGGACACCGGACAATATTCAACTCCATGCCTCGATTATTCCCGGGGGCTATTTTACCTGGGCTGAGGCTACCCATGGGGGGACTCGCCTCCCTCCCAACCAATCGACGGTCAATGCTATGGTCAGAATAGCGGTTTTGGCACAACAAGCTCGCGATCGCATGGGTCGCCCCTTCTATATCACAAGTTGGTATCGTCCCCCAGATATTAATCGGCGAGTTGGCGGAGTTTCAAATAGTCGGCATATCGTTGGAGATGGGATAGACTTCTATTGTGATGGACTCACTGGCAATCAAATCTATTGGTTTCTCGATCCCTGGTGGCCTGGCGGTTTAGGAAGATATCAACGATTTCCCTATATCGTCCACATTGATGCTCGCAGCTATCGAGCGCGATGGATTCGCTAAGATGGTCAATTAGATTTTAGAGATTCTTCAGAATTGACCATCTGAGAAAACAACCTGAAAAAGAACGAACGCCTACAATAGAACAAAGCTCCTAGTCGGTATTGACCATGCAGCATCGTATCCTTGTTGTTCCGCCTACCCTAGCCCAAGCGTCTCCCGACGCTAAAGCCGATTCTCCCTCTCTGGGCCTGTTGCCGATGATCTTTATGGGTCTGTCGGCTGTCCTATTCATTGCCCTAGTCGCAGGTGGGATCTATTCCAAACTTGAAATAGAAAAAGTCAATAAAAAAGTCAAGTTTGAAGATTTTAAGAATAAGGAACTCCAGAAAAAACTCAAACTCGCCCTGAGTACCATTACCAAAATGGAGACGAACCCGGACTTGGTTCACTCACGGGAATTTAACCTTGACTATCTGCGAATGCGGATGGATGAGGAAGTATTCCATTTTGCTATTGTCAATCAAATTAAAGTTAAAGTTAAAGAACAAATTACCATTGCCCTACGCCCTACCCAGGCTAAGGAAGGGAAAATTGGTGAGAATAATGCTGCATCTCCTCGTAAAGTGAGTGAAGTATTTGATGTCACCTATGAAACAGGAGAAGGGACAACGACTCAAAAGCGGGTCTTATTCCGGATTCAAATTAATATGACTCGTCTGCCAACTCAATCCACCTCAAAAACGATCCAGGATATTATTGATTGTATCGAAACTTATCTTAGTCCCCATCCAGACCCAAATTGGCAACCAGCAATTCAGGGGCGGTTGGTTAACTTACATTGGGATCAAAAGGCAAAACCTACACCATTGCTAGTTTTAGAGCAACTGAATGAAGGAAGCAATGTGACATTCAAGACCAAAACCCATGCACCCACCCCTCCCGCTGCGGGAAGAAGCTCTCGTTCGAGCAGTGGTCGCTCCAAGGGTAAATCTTCTGGAAGTCGTACCAGCAGTAAAAGTACAGGAAGCAGGGCTTCAGCAAGTCGCTCTCGCTCTCAAGCTCGGCGATCGAAGTAAGTGTGATAGAGCGAGGCGGTAGGCACTCTAGCAATAGAAAATGTCCTCACTCTCCCTTTCTCTGCTGTAATATTAAATCCATGTATTTCTGCTACAGATGGCCATCAGGGTAGAAACAACATAGGCCTTGTCTCTAGATTAGGCAGTGGTAGCAAGGATTTGATATAACTCCGGCTCCCCGTTGCCGATTGACCTGTACTCAGCACATAGGTTTTATAACGGGCCCTGAGGGACTCGAACCCCCGACCAACTGATTAGAAATCAGTTGTTCTATCCGACTGAACTAAGGGCCCATAAGGTGAGCAACCCATCACTTTATTATAGGTCAAATTCCCCCAAAGGGGTAGTATCTCACAGAATGAGTTGCTGGATTTATGAAAATCACGTTAAATTTAATTAAGATTCCTGGAGAATGAAAAATTTTGTTCCCAAGAGAGACTAGGCGATCGCCCAAACTATAAGCACCTTAGTCATCAATATCTGTTTTGTATTCATATAAGAGAGCTTCTTGATTATGAAATTATCTTGGAAAGTCATACTTCTGTGGACGTTGCCTGCCCTGGTCATTGGGTTCTTCGTCTGGCAAGGAGCCTTTGCCCCCAATGTGGTGGACGGAGGTCAGAACGCAGCAACTACTCGCATGACCTACGGCCGCTTCATTGAATATCTAGATGCGGGTCGAGTCACTCAGGTTGACCTTTACGAAGGTGGCCGAACTGCCATTGTTGAAGCCGTCGATCCAGAACTGGATAACTTCCAACAACGCTTGCGGGTAGACCTCCCAGGTAACTCCCCAGAAGTGATTTCCCAAATTCGTCAAGCCCATGTCAATCTAGCGATCCATCCTCCTCGCAATGAAGGAGCGGTTTGGGGATTATTAGGTAATTTAATTTTCCCTCTGTTGCTAATTGCGGGATTGTTTTTCCTCTTTCGCCGTTCGGGTAATGTCCCTGGTGGCCCCGGTCAGGCGATGAACTTCGCGAAATCTAAAGCCAGATTTCAAATGGAAGCCAAAACAGGCGTAATGTTTGATGATGTGGCTGGTATTGAAGAAGCGAAAGAAGAGTTACAAGAAGTTGTGACATTTCTGAAAAAACCGGAACGGTTTACGGCCGTAGGCGCACGTATTCCTAAAGGTGTGTTGTTGGTGGGCCCTCCTGGAACCGGGAAAACCTTGCTGGCGAAGGCGATCGCCGGAGAAGCAGGTGTTCCTTTCTTCAGTATCTCTGGTTCCGAATTTGTGGAAATGTTTGTCGGAGTCGGCGCTTCACGGGTGCGCGACCTGTTTAAGAAAGCGAAAGATAACGCCCCCTGTATTATCTTCATCGATGAAATT
Source organism: Roseofilum sp. SBFL (assembly GCF_017746885.1). Lineage (NCBI taxonomy): Bacteria > Bacillati > Cyanobacteriota > Cyanophyceae > Desertifilales > Desertifilaceae > Roseofilum > Roseofilum sp. SBFL. The sequence goes on from NZ_JAGHZH010000041.1 coordinate 25,765, forward strand.
GATGCTGTCGGTCGTCAACGGGGAGCCGGTATTGGCGGTGGAAATGATGAGCGCGAACAAACCCTGAACCAGTTATTGACTGAAATGGATGGGTTTGAAGGCAATACTGGCATTATTATTATTGCCGCTACTAACCGTCCGGATGTACTCGATCAAGCCCTGTTGCGTCCCGGTCGGTTTGACCGTCAAGTAACCGTCGATGCTCCAGATGTGAAGGGACGATTAGAAATTCTGGATGTTCATGCTCGGAACAAGAAACTCGCAACAGAAGTTTCCTTAAAGGCGATCGCCCGCCGCACCCCTGGCTTTACCGGTGCAGACTTAGCCAACCTCCTCAATGAAGCGGCTATTCTCACTGCCAGACGGCGCAAAGAAGCGATCACCATGCTGGAAATTGATGATGCAGTAGACCGGGTTGTCGCGGGAATGGAAGGCACTCCCCTCACCGATGGTAAGAGCAAACGCTTAATCGCCTATCATGAAGTCGGCCATGCGATCGTGGGCACCTTGCTCAAAGACCACGATCCCGTACAAAAAGTCACCCTTATTCCCCGGGGACAAGCTCAAGGGTTAACCTGGTTCACCCCTAGCGAAGAACAAAGCCTGATTTCTCGCGCTCAACTCACCGCTCGTATCTGCGGGGCACTCGGTGGTCGAGCTGCTGAAGCCATCATTTTTGGTGATGCAGAAGTGACCACGGGTGCAGGGGGTGACTTACAGCAAGTGACGGGAATGGCTCGGCAAATGGTCACCCGTTTTGGGATGTCAGATCTCGGCCCCTTATCCCTAGAAGGTCAAACCAATGAAGTATTCTTAGGTCGCGATTTGATGTCCCGTTCTGAATACTCAGAAGAAATTGCCTCTCGCATTGATGCCCAAGTTCGTACTATTGTCGAACATTGCTATGACCAAGCATTGCAAATTATGCGGGATAATCGCCATGCGATCGATCGCCTAGTAGACTTGCTGATCGAAAAAGAAACTATTGATGGGGAAGAGTTCCGTCAGATCGTAGCTGAATATACGGCTGTTCCTGAAAAGGAAAGTTATATCCCTCAAATCTAAATCCTCAAAAAGCGCTGTTTTTACAGCGCTTTTTTAATGTCATTCTTCTCATAACAATTGAGTAAGCAATGACAGGACGAGCTACTGGCTAAGTTAAATTTTATTGAACTGTAGTCATGGTTTGAGAGGATTAAGGGTACAACCGTATTTTAACTCAGGCGCTCTCCACTCGCACAAAGAAACTGGGTTTCTGTTTCCACCTCGATAGGAGGCAGTATTCCCAGGAGAAACCCGGTTTCTAGACCCTATGACAAATCGGAAGCTCAAGGTTAAGATAAGATCGAGCGAATTGAGTACAATTATGTCAAATTATACAATTACTTTATATGAGCAGACTTACCACGCCCTGCTAGAAGTTGTCGAACTACAAGGCTTAACTCCTGAAGCTTAGATAATGACTCAACTTCCTAAACCCCAGGCGAAAGACCAACCTTTATCCGGAAAAATAGACGATTTAATTGGGGCAATTGAGAGCAGTCCCCAGCCTCATCATCAGTTTAAGCTAGTTCATAGCGATCTCGACCTGAGAAAATCACAACAACAAAAAGTAAATTGCTTTCCAGAAACCTCTTTGAATCAAGTAGCAGGATATCTGAAATATGAAGGCATCCCGAAAACGCTTGACGACTTAGAAGATGCTATTCGTCAAGGGGTAGAGGAACAAGGTAATGATATCCATTAAGAATATTCCTCCATTCTCTACAGGCGATCGCCACCCGCACAGAGAAACTGGGACTGTGAATACTCAGGTATTGATATGATATACCACAAGTAGCATAATTGAGGCATGAGTCAACACCTAAAACCAGTTGAGTGGGTTGGCAGTTCTCTTGAGGACTTAAAAGACTTCCCACAGGGGGTTCGCCAAGCTGTGGGTTATGCCCTATATCTGGCTCAATGTGGTGAGAAACACCCATCTGCGAAACCCCTCAAAGGCTTTAAAGGTGCTGGGGTGCTTGAAGTTGTCGAAGATTTTGACACAGACACTTATCGAGCAGTTTATACCTTAAAGTTAGCGGGTGTGGTCTATGTCCTCCATGCTTTTCAAAAGAAGTCAAAACAAGGAATTGCAACGCCTAAACAGGATATTGACTTAATTGAGGCCAGGCTTAAACGCGCTAAAGAACATTATTCAGAGAATTACACGAACTAAGTAGGAAAACCATGACTCAACCCATCGAAGTGCAAACCGGAAGTAGCAATGTATTTGCCGATTTAGAGTTAGAAAACTCTGAGGAATTACTGGTTAAGGCAGAATTAGCGCGGAGAATTAGTAGTATTATCGCTGGCCAAAATATGACTCAAGCTGAAGTGGCAACATTGCTAGAGATCGATCGGCCTAAAGTGTCAGCATTAGTTAATGGAAAGCTATCCGGTTTTTCTGCAACCCGGTTATTTCGGTTTTTAAATACATTGGGTCAGGATGTGGAAATCGTTGTGAAACCCAAGTCTTGCGGAAAAGCTCAGACACGGGTTGTGGTGTTGTAGGCGATCGCCACCCGCACGCAGAAACCGGGTTTCTGTTTCCACCTCCATAGGAGGCAGTATTCCCAGGAGAAACCCGGTTTCTAGACCCTATGACAAATCAGAAGCTCAAGGTTAAGATAGGATTGAGCGAATTGAGTACAATTGTGTTAAATTATACGATCACTTTATCTGAGGAAACTTACAAAACGCTAAACGAGTCTTTCCTAACAACATGGCCTTGTTTGACTGAAGCGATGTATTTCTTATCAGAATTACGAGGTTGGTCAGCACAGACAATCTTATGGGAATTGATCAACAGAAAAGTTTTAGATCTTTATGCAATTAATCAAGCAGAATATCAACGGATGGAAGTTTTGATGGAAAAATATCAAGACCTGCCTATGGATTTAGCTGATGCTTCTCTTGTTGCTGTCGCAGAAAGTCAAAAGATTAAGCGAATCTTTACATTAGACAGTGATTTTTATGTTTATCGACTATATGATAAAGATGCTTTTGAAGTTATCCCTTGAGTTGAAATGTGGAAATTGCCACCCGCCCAAAGAAACCGGGTTTCTGGTTTCACCTCGATAGGAGACAGCATCCCTAGCAGAAACCCAGTTTCTATATCGAGTTAGATGATTGTTTGGAGTCTATTGATCAGACGCTTTCTTATTGCTTTACTGACGAAAAGGTTGTCGTTCCATAATGACACCAACACTTTGCCGATCTCCATCTCTAGGTTCATAGCCATGAACACTTTTCCACGGATACATCTGACCAGCACCAAAGTCATCACCAATGTACAGATGAAAAGCATTTAAACGCCATTGTTTAGCTTTACTGATAGCATCGTCAAAACCACTTACTCTAACGGGCCAACCATGACTTCGGTCTGCACTACCATGAAATGCAACATTTTGAATAGTTAAAAAGTGTCCATTTAGCTCTGTTTTTTCTTTCGCACTTACTGAAATAGCCCAAAATCCAATGACTATACAAGCAATCAGAGCAATAAAAGTTTTTCGTTTCATACCAATAAACACTTGAATGAATGTAAAATTGCTAATTTTAGTTTTCACTTACTGTGACTGTATTCAATTGATTTCCAGTGCGTCAACCCTATAAAAGTGGTATTTAGGGGGGATTTTTGAGAGTATTAAAAGTAAAAAAATGGGAAAATGTGAGATTTTGTAGCACAATGGGGAAAACTGTGGGATAATGGGGGGTGAAAGTACACAAAACTACAAGCTAAATTTAACTGATATGGAGATACAGGACGCTGTGCAGTGGACGGATAAGTTTATTTTTGCCAAAACGGGGCAGCATCTGGACTCGTTGCAACGGGCTATTTTGGAGGGGGTATGGGAACATAAGGGATATAAGGATATTGCTGAGGAATACCACTGTAGCAACGATCATGTGAGAAAGTCGGCATCGGAGTTATGGAAACTGCTGTCGGAGATGTTGGGAGAGGAGGTGAAAAAGAAGAATGTGCGATCGCTCATCGAAAACCGTGTATTCTCTTATCACAATAATGTCGTGCAAATTGGCAGTAACATAAACATCTGTAACGACCTATACAACAATCCAAAAAAAAACGATCGCCCTCTACAACCAGCAAAACCCGTCAACCGCGCCACAATCTCAGCAAAGCTCCCGAATATCCGAACCTCCACAACCGCACCGCACAACTGGCGACTCTCCAACAATGGATACTCGAACAAGATAGCCGCATCATCACCTTAACCGGACTCTCTGGAATCGGCAAAACCGCCCTAGCAAGACAACTGGTAGAAGAAATAAAAGACAACTTCGAGCTTATTCTGTGGCGCAGTCATCGCAAAATTCCCAGCCTCAACGCCCTACAAACCACCCTCCTAGAATTTCTCGATCCATCTCAAAACCGAACCCTCATCAACCCATCAAACTCCCTATTAGACGCTCTCCGAAATCACCGTTGCTTAATCATTCTCGACGACTTCCAGGAAACTTTAACCCCTGGGGAATTCATCGGCAACTATCGCCCAGAATATGAAAATTATGGTCAGTTCATCCAAGAAATCGGACAATTTCCCCACAACAGTTGCCTCATTTTGCTCAGTTGGGAACAGCCCCTAGAAATAGCTACCCTAAAAACCGAAAATTCCTACTGTAAAACCTTCCCTGTGCCGGGATTAGGGGATTTAGCGACGCAACTGCTCCAGGAAAGACAACTCAAAGACGAGAAAAAATGGTCAGACCTAATCCAACGTTACAGTGGAAACCCACTATGGCTGAAAATCATCGTTTCTACGATTCTCGATTTATTTAACGGCAGTGTGCAACAATTTCTCGCCTATCCCACCCTATTTTTAGGCGACCTAGAACCGATTATCAAACAACATTATCAACGCCTCTGTGAATCTGAAAAAGTTCTGCTTGAGTGGTTAGCGAACCAAGAGCAACCGGTAGAGATTAGCCAGAAACCCCCAGACCTTTTATCCGACGCAGATTTTTTAAAGGCGATACAATCTTTAAGGAGACGAAACTTACTGGAAAAATCGCCAATTTTAACTTTGCAACCGGTGATTAAACAGTACGTCAAAAACTAATATCAAATCCTTAAATTTTTGCGACAATTGAATGGGAGAGAAATGGACGAGTGTAACCCTGTAAGGCCTGTATTAGCGTCGCTAGAGCCAACGTTTCTCAACCGATCCCCATTGTTCATTGTTCTCACGTCATAATCGCTCCCCCCATCAACTGCTCATAGCGCCGTTGCAGCTCTTCACGAATTAACGGATAATCGCCCAATTCTGGATCTTCAGCAATCAAATTTTCTGCCGCTTCCCGTGCCAATGCCAGAATATCTTGATCCTGGACTAAACTGGCGAGAGCAAAATCCGGTAAACCCGATTGGCGAGTGCCTAAAACTTCCCCAGGTCCGCGAAATTGTAAGTCCATTTCAGCGATAAAAAAGCCATCTTGAGACTGTTCTAAAACATTTAACCGTTGGCGAGCATCGGGATTATTGGAACTACTGAGGAGTAAACAATAGGATTTATGAGATCCTCGTCCTACCCGTCCTCGCAGTTGGTGCAGTTGGGAAAGTCCAAATCGTTCGGCATTTTCGATCAGCATAACGGTGGCGTTGGGGACATCAACGCCGACTTCAATGACGGTGGTGGAGACAATAATTTGAATTTCATTGTCTCGAAATGCCGTTAGCGCTTCATCTTTTTCGGCTGAAGTCATGCGACCGTGGAGTAAACCCACTTGAAATTCAGGAAAAATAGTTTCTGATAGATTTTTATGTTCGGCTATGGCAGCTTTAGCATTCAGTTTATCGGATTCTTCAATTAAGGGGAAAACGACATAGGCTTGCCGACCTTGGGCAATTTCTCGGCGCATGAGTTCATAGACTTTTTTCCGTTCTTTATGGCTTAAAGCCAGGGTTTCTATGGCTTGTCTTCCGGGGGGTAGTTCGTCAATTTGACTGACATCTAAATCCCCATGCATGGTTAATGTTAAGGTTCTGGGAATGGGCGTTGCTGTTAAACACAAAACATGGGGAGATTCTCCTTTTTGCTGCAAGAGAGCGCGTTGTTCTACACCAAAACGATGTTGTTCATCAATGACAACTAAGCCTAAACGATGGAAATTAACTCCTTCTTGAATAAGTGCATGAGTTCCCACCAGTAAGGGTAATTCTCCTGTTTCTAAGTGGGCGTGAATTTCCCGGCGTTTCTTCACTTTTGTGGAACCGGTGAGCAGTTCTACAGGTAAATGAAGGTGGTTAAACCAGGTGACTAATTTGCGGTAATGTTGTTCGGCTAAGACTTCAGTAGGAGCCATGAGCGCGGCTTGATATCCGGACTGAATAGCGGCTAGAATTGCGATTACCGCAACGACGGTTTTTCCTGAGCCAACATCCCCTTGAACTAAACGGTTCATGGCAGTGGGCGATCGCAGATCGCTTAAGATTTCATTCACTACCCGTTCTTGTGCCCCAGTCAGAGCAAAGGGCAACCCCTGATAAAACCGATCGATTAACTGTCCTGTCGGCATTAAGGGAATCGCTTTCTGATTTTTCTTCTGATTATGCCGGCGCTGAAGAAAGCCCACTTGCAGATAGAAAAATTCATCGAAAATCAAGCGCCGTCTGGCTTGCTCCAGGTTCTCTTGATCTCCAGGAAAGTGAATTTGATGAATAGCTTGAGAAAGTTGAATTAAGCTGTAGGGCGATAAAATTAGTTCAGGAATCGGATCAGTTAACTGTTGTGCTGTAGGTAAAACTCGCCAAATGGCTTTACGCACGGTATCCGCTGCTACCCCTTCTGTTAAAGGATAAATGGGTACAATTTGACCAATAATTAGAGAATCTAATTCTCCCGAAGACTCTAAAACCTCCAACTCCGGTTTATCTAAAGTGAGACCATATTTATTCTTTTTCACCAAACCTGAAGCCGCGACAATGGAACCAACGGGATAATTGCGCTTCTGGCTTTCTTGCCATCCTCGATGACTGAAATAGGCTCCGGCAAAAAAACGCGATACTTTTAATTGTCCCGTGGCATCTTTGAGGATAATTTCTAAGATAGTGAGTTTCTTATTCCGAGGCGAAGAAAAACAGTTAATGCGCTTCACTTCCCCCACCACCGTCACCGTTTCTCCCGGTTCTAAATCGGCAATAAAGACTTGTGAAGCATAATCTGTATGGTTGCGAGGATAATAAAATAGGAGATCTCGAACGGTATGTAAGTTCAGTTTGGCTAACTGTCGTGTATGATACACTGAAAATCCTGGAAGATTTGTTAAAGCGCGATAATGCTCCGCATCGCTGGCGCGATCGCACTCCGTCGTCTCTGGAACTTGCTGGTGCAGCGCTAGAGAAGGCTTCGGAGCAGGAGTAATCGGGGGTTGTTGAAAGCGCTTTTGGGAGTCTGAGAGAAACTTCCGCGCCTGAGCAACAAGCTGTTGGCGCTGGGCAAACGTAAACTGGGGATAAGTCTGGAATTGATCGGAGAGTTGCTTCCACTGGCGCTTTTCCCGGGGCGAAAAGGACGCGGGAGGGTTAGCAAAACTGAGATGAAGGAACTCACTAAACCGATATTGTTTGCCTTGCAGGTCATTAAATCCGCGCTCCTGTTCTACTGTCAAGGCTTTTTGGAGTCTTTGCCAGTCGGGTTCTTGAGTCATGATGCTGAGAAGGCAGATAGGTGAGGGTAGGGCTGTTCTCTTTGATGATAGATCATTGCTCTAGGGGAGGAGCGATCGATGGGGTAGGGGTAAGAAATCGGGTTTCTACCCAGGTTGAGAACGCCAACGAAAAGATACCCCTCTTTTGTCACTCTGCCGAATCAAGTGAGAATTAAGTGAAGGGATTTATGCTGACGAAAAAAAGTATTGAAATTGATTGACACGGTGCAGCAATGGGTGAAGTGATGAGAGTAATTGCCAATCCGGAAAAAC
>NZ_JAGHZH010000042.1:0-28978 GCF_017746885.1 Roseofilum sp. SBFL
AAAATGGTGTAAGGATTGAGGCGAGTTGATGCCAACTACTTTAGCTATTTCCGGAAAGGACTTTCTGGGGATAGGAGAAATAATTCCTAAATGTAAGTATTTAAAATATTCATAACTTCTCACCTCACCAAACATCTCTTGATAAGAGTCACAATATTGATCAACAACTGACACCCTAGTGTCCGGCGATCTGGGCAAATGTTTTAAGATCTGTAACTCTACATCCATTGATCTATCTCGCTTTTAGCTATTGATACTCTATTTTATTCTATCTTCATTCTCGGAGAGTGACAGAAGAGGGATAGCCTGCGATCTCTCACGAAAGAATCTCAATGCTCCAATCTGGGGGGATATTAAAGTTAGACGACTGGAACAAGTGAGTTTTCAGATTCTATTGTAGTGTGAATTCCTATGAGTGATGTTTTTAGAGGAGAGTCTTAAAATTAAAACAAAGAATTCATTAAAGTGGTTAATCCCCAGAGCAGGAACAGGCCGAAACTGGTAACGCCAACGACAATCAGGGCCAAACTCATAATCATGACAATGATAAAGCCGCGATCGGCTGCTTCGCTGGATTTAGGGGCTTGTAAATGTTCTTCCAGCAATTCGACATTCATGGCATTTGCCTTCCAGGTGAGATCGAAAAGATCCCCTAAAATGGGAACAATTCCGGTCAGGGTATCAATGAGGACATTAATCACCATGCGTCCTAGGGTTTCTTTCGGTAATCCAAACCGAGTTGCTTCCAGAACAATATAAGCGGATAAGATCCCACTCACCATATCTCCACCTCCAGGAATTAAGCCAATAATTGGATCGATTCCCACGCGGTAATTTAAGCCGGGAATAGGTAGAGCATTATCGAGCAGTTGACTTAAACGGCGCAGACGTTGAATACGATAGCGTTTGCTTCCCTGTTCTCTTTCTGATTCCCGACTTTTATGTTCCATGATGAATAATATAAATACAGAACGTTCTGACCCATTCCCTATTACCCATCACTAGCGCGTAGCGCTAATCTAAAGAGGGTAAACGTTCCGGCCCCCAGGTTTGATTGCCTTCTTTAATGGGGTCGCGCAGAGCATCACAATTGCGCGGTTTCCGATCAATTTTACGCTGATTTTGACAAGATTCAAAAAAGATTTGGGCGACTAAATATTTGGGTAAAATTTGCGGCCGAGCTAAGGCCTGATTAAAAAAGCCTTGGGCGGCTTGCCATTGTTCGAGTTGTTTGAGAATCTGTGCTTTGAGGTAATGAACTTCGGGATGATTGGGGGTCTCAGATAAGGCTAAATTTACATATTCAAGAGCCTTATTGTAATTGCCTAAATCCCGATAAGCCATGGCAATGCCGCGATAGGTGAGATACTGGGGACGGGCTAGATTTTCTAAACGGGCGATCGCCTGTTGCGGATCGGCAAAGGGTAAATTCACGGCTAACATCAAGTCCATGTATCCCTTAATTAAATTCAACTCTGGATCGTCCGATTGGATTTTTTCTGCTTTGTTAATAAACTTTAGCGCTTCTTGTAACTCCCTTAATGCTTGGGTTGCGCCCCTGACTGGCCCATCTTTAGCTAAGGCATAACCCCCTTCCATAAAATGACCCACTGCTATGTATAAATTTCCCCGCAACGGGTTCTCATTGACTAAATCCTTGGCCACTTTACCCGTTTGGGGAGCATATTCTTCAAACTTCTCCCAGTCTTGTTCAATATACGCTAGAGAAGCCATCATTGCATAAAGCATTGGATCGTTGGCTTCCTTCTGTTTTGCCTGTTGTAGATACTGTTGCGCTTGGGGATAATCTCCGCCAATAAAAAGGGCCTTAAATGCAGTTTCCGTATGGTCACCAATGGCATGGGGATTTTGGTCGCGGAAGGGATCGCCCGCTTGTAGGGAAGACGTGAATATGCTCAGATGCAGTAAGCTGGCGATCGCCAAGCTGGAGCAAAATTTAAATAGGTTACGCTGGTTTTTCATGGCAGTTTAACTCAACAGCAGTCAGTCGCTCTCTAGTCCGATAGTATACTCGATATGATGATATATCTTGAATTAAAAGTTCCCATCCCCCTATCCCTCTATCCCCCTATCCCTCTATCTCCCTATCCCCCCATCTCCCCATGCTCTATCTGAACAACTTAAGCTATCATCCTCCAGCTATTCCCCACCCAGTTCTCAAAGCCATTAATTTAGAACTCGGCCCCCAAGAACTCGGATTAATTATTGGCCCTAGTGGCTCTGGAAAAAGTACTCTGATGGAAATTTTATCAGGTTTAGTTTATCCAACAGCCGGAGAAATTCGCTGGCGCGAGCAAGTGTTAATTGCTGAGGATATGCAACAATTGGCAGGATTAGTCTTTCAGTTTCCCGAACGCCATTTTTGCGGCAGTACGATTCTGGAAGAGTTGCGTTTAGGTCATCCAGAGTTAGATTTAGATCGGGTTAGGGAAGCCCTGATGGAAGTGGGTTTAGATCGCCTGTCGTTGCAAACCTCTCCCCATGCGTTGAGTGGGGGGCAACAGCGCCGTTTAGCTTTAGCGGTACAATTAATCCGTCAACCGAGTATTTTAATGTTAGATGAGCCAACCGCCGGTTTAGATTGGTCGATGCGTCGGCAATTGGTGCAATTGTTAGCTAAAATTAAGTCCCATTGGACCTTGATGATTGTCACCCACGATCCCGATGAGTTAGTGAGTTTAGCCGATCGCTGTTGGCATTTAAATCAGGGAGAATTAATGGCTGTCACGCTTTAGGGCTGGCAAGAGATAGTGAGGAGATTAAGACTTTATAAACGATCGCTTGCTCAGGCTTTCCATAGCGCACCATAATAGTAAGTATGGGTATTTTTAGACTGAATCCCTCAGTGTTACAGATGAAGACTTTACAGTTATGGAGTACAGTTGTGAATCCTAAAATGCAGGTACACCCCCTCAATTCCCTATGCCGTATGCCCGATTCCCTAGCAGGACGTAGCGCCATCGGGTTCTGGCTAGTTATACCCCTGATGACTTTGGGGGGAGTGGTTTCCTTCTTCACGGCTCCCGCTCTGTCCCAAGATGAGGCGGTGACTTTGAAAGGAGACTCTTTGCAAACAGTGGAGAGTCGCAGCACTCAAGATTTTCCGGGTTTGTATACAGACCTAGAAAACCGGGCAGATCCGCGCTTATCGACCCAGGGAAGATCTCGAGGGATTCCCCAATTGAGACTCAATGAAAAGGTGGATGTCATGTATAGAGAGAGTATCGTAGGGGAAGGTTTAGGATTATTTCGCTCTCCCGGTGATGTTAGACCTTCTGGAACAGTGAATTTGAGATTGCAACTTGAAGAATAAGGTTTCTCAATGGGGGCAGGCGATCGCCGATTTGTTGCCCTCTCATCAACATCCGGCGATTCATCTAGGGTTGGATCGCATTAAGCAACTCTTGGCTCGTCTGGGGAATCCCCAGGATCGGGTTCGAGTTATCCATGTGGCTGGAACCAATGGCAAAGGGTCAGTTTGTGCTTATATCTCGTCGATTTTACAGGCAGCGGGCTATCGAGTGGGACGCTATACATCCCCTCATTTACAAGATTGGACGGAACGAATTTGTATTAATGGTCAGAATATTGCCTCAGAAGACCTCTATAACAGTTTGGTTTTGGTTTTAGAACAGGTCAATCCTGAAGATTTGCCCACTCAGTTTGAAGTGTTTACGGCTGCTGCATGGCTCTATTTTGCTGAAAGGGGTTGCGATGTGGCGGTCATGGAAGTGGGGTTAGGGGGGCGTTTAGATGCGACAAATGTGTGCGATCGCCCTTTAGCTTCGATTATTGTCTCCATTGGTTGGGATCATTGGCAAGTCTTGGGGCCTACCCTAGGGGATATTGCCCGGGAAAAAGCAGGTATCCTCAAACCCCACTGTCCAGCGATTATTGGCGCTCTCCAGCCAGAAGCACAAACGGTGATTGAGCAACGAATTCAAGAGTTAAATTGCCCAGCTCTTTATCCTCGAGCTGCCGAAGATTTGGGGGGAGGAAGAGCGAGGTTTGGCGATCTGGAGTATCAACTGCCCTTAGTGGGAGCGCATCAACTGCAAAATTCTGCTGTGGCGATCGCCACCATCCAAGCTCTACCCCCTTCAGACTGGCAGATTTCTCCTCAAGCCATCCAACAGGGAATTGCCCATACCCGATGGCCCGGTCGCCTAGAATGGAGTAGTTGGAAACAACAGCGCATCCTGATTGATGGGGCCCATAACCCAGAGTCGGCGATGGTTTTGCGCCACTATCTCGATAGCTTAGAGACGACTTCCATTCATTGGGTAATGGGAATGATCTCAACCAAATCCCATCAAGAAATTTTTGAAATGCTGCTGCGTCCCGGCGATCTCCTCTTTACTGTCCCCGTTCCCGACAGCAATTGTGCTTCCCCGGAAGCCCTGCTTGAACTCGCCCAAACTCTACAACCGAACCTGAGCGCTTGTGCCGCCTATCGAGATCTCCAAGATGCTTTAGATGCAGCCGTCATAGACTCTTCCGGGTTAATTGTGCTTTCAGGTTCCTTATATCTGTTGGGTTATTATTTTTCCCTGCATAGGTAAGAGGTCTATTGATCGTCAGCCAGGTAACGCCCTATTATAGCAGTGCAAAAGAACGTTAAAATTCTTGTTCCTCTTGCCTATTTCCTATTCCTGATTCCCCCTCTTACTATGAGTCAAATTCAACTAATTTCTGGCCCAGGAATTCCCTCAATCGGTGATGATATTGACACCGATCGCATTATTCCAGCTCGTTTTCTCCGCTGTGTCACATTCGATGGCTTAGGAGAAGTTGTTTTTCAGGATGATCGTGCCCAAATCCAGGGCAAACATCCCTTCGATCAACCCCAGTATCAAGACGCGAAAATCCTAGTCGTGAATGGTAATTTTGGTTGTGGTTCCAGTCGAGAACATGCTCCCCAGGCGATCGCCCGTTGGGGGATTAAAGCCATTATCGGTGAAAGTTTTGCCGAAATTTTCTTTGGTAATTGTGTCGCCATTGGACTGCCTTGTGTCACCGCTTCGAGCGAGCAAATCAAGACCCTGCAAACAGCGATCGCCGCTAATCCTCAAATGGAGCTTACCCTAGATCTCAATACCTTGACTGTAGCCTGGGAAGGCAACTCCAGCCCCGTTTACCTTAGTGCTGGAGCGCAACAAATGTTTACCTCTGGTACATGGGACAGTTGCAGCCAACTCCTGCAAGGAGTAGACTCTATTCGTGCGACAGCCGCCGAATTGCCTTATCTTAAGTTTTGAACCCAAAGGCCTTGGCCACAACTTACCCCTCTTCTGTCACTCTGGGAAATTCTAACGAATTTCCGTCATTACAGCCCGCGATCGCTAACGAAGGAATCAGGGTTTCACGCCCCTTTACCCAAAAGTGACAGAAGAGGGTTACAGCGCGAAGCGCTGCTATGAGGTACATTGTTGATCGTAGATGTGAGTGGTCATTGCGACCGCAGGGAAGCAATCGCCAAGATTGGGGGATTTTGCGATTGCTTCATTCCACTTGCGTGACCTTCGCAATGACTGATCTCAATGATACTGTACTCCGTTACAGCGCTTTGCGCTGTAAGGCTATACGCTAGTTATTCAAGGGATAAGACAATAGGCAATAAGACATTTCTATTTATTTAAACCCTGAAGCTGGCCAAAACGCATCCCCAACATTTCAGCCGTTGGAAACGGCTGAAACAGCAATAATCTAGAGATGCCTATAAAACATTTTCTCACAGACTCTAACCTTGAAAAAGATGGGCAGCCATGCAATTGCAATCACCTAAAATAAAATCAATAGACTTATAGCCTACAGAATTGATCATCGATTTAAACACTTCAGGGGGATATTTAAAAGAACTCAAAGTATGAAATTTTTGCCCCTTCTCAACCACTACCATTTGCCCTTGAAGTTCAATTTTTTGAGTTTCAGTTGCTGTTAAAACATGCTTGAGATCGTGGGTCTGCGGTTCCCATTCTGGTTGGTAACTAAAAGCTCCAGGTTTCATCCCCACAGTACCGCCATCCCGATCAACACGAAACATAATGTTCTCCATAAAAATCGCCATTTTTGGAGTATCATAGGCCTTCATCAAAGACACTTCATCTTGGTTGGCATCATGAACGAGAAGCAAATAGTGCGGTTTGCCAATTAATGCCTTAATCTGAGCAATAAAAACGGGCACTTCATCTCTTCTCAGATTGGCGATAGTACTGCCCTTGAACAAAACAACCGGTTTTTCATATTCCGGTATATTCTCTAGTTGAGTGAAGTCTTGCTGCATTCCCTCAACCGAAATATTGGGCAGTTCAGAACGAATTACTTCAACCACTTTATCCACAAAATCTTGGGAAATATCAATTCCCAAATATCCTTTTAATTCATGACAAGAGCGAAGCAGTGGCAAGGTTTTTAGACGGATACTTTGCTCACTTCCAGGGCCTAGCTCAACAAAAGTCGCATTAGCACCAATTTTTTCAGTTAGAATATGGCCTTTGCTCTGGAAGAGTTTAGACTCATACTTATAAAGGTAATAATCTTTTTCACCGTCTAACATTTCATTGTACAAGATCCCACCTCGAACCGGATCTTTATCATCTTCAGGAGTACCGTACAAATAAGGCCATAAATTGCCACTAACTTTACCGAACAGAAATTCCATTGTATCTTGCTCAAGCTTATTAATGACTTTTTTGTCTCCAGTTGTGCTACTCATGATTCTTTCGGTTAATTAACAAATTTTCCTAGTCCATCTAAGCATGGAATAATTTTTGTCCAATATCCTTTATTTTTTCTTTAGAAAGTGAATTAAGGACAGAGGTAGGGTTGAAGAGTTTGGACAAGTCTAGGAAAGGTTTGAGTGACCGTATCCCAGACGAGTTTGAGATCAACCAGAGACTAAAGTCTTCATGCATTTGGGCAAAATCTAGGGCGTGTCCAATGGCTTTCTTTGTGCATCAATACAGCACCTTGCGCTGTGATGGGGGGATAGGGGGCGCAAACAACAAAGATTAGATTAAATCTAACATCAGTTTTAGAACACTACACCCTAGTTAGTAAAATTAGGGGTTGGTGAGCATTGCCCACCCTGCTAAACTCTTGCTATTATCGATTACCTATTCCCTATTCCCTAAAAATTGCTGTGTGGGAAACTTTACTCTTATCTAATTTTGCCCTCGATCCTTGGCTGGAAGGATCCCTACTGCATCGAATTGTCGGATTGCTGAGAACCTGGCGTTCTGGTAGCGCTCTGATGACCTATGCTGACTGGATCGGTGCTACCCTCGTGGCCTTGGTTCTAGGGTTTAGTCCCTTTGTCTCCACTACTTTAATTGGTGTCCTGTTGCTCGCCTGTAGTGGATTCTGGATTTTACTCACCCTCTCCGACGATCCCCGTCAGGAAAGCCAACCCTTAGCAACTCCTATCCATGGAGCGATCTTCCTATTTGGGGTGATTTCTCTGATCGCTACAGCCCTATCTCCAGTAAAAATGGCTGCCCTCAGTGGCTTGATTAAACTGGGTTTGTATCTGCTATTTTTTGCGTTTACTGCTCGACTCGCCCGTAATCCGAGGATTCGCTCTAGTCTAATTACTATCTATTTATTGACCAGTTTACCCGTAGCGGTTTATGGGATTCGCCAATATTTCTTTGGGGCGCGATCGCTAGCTACTTGGGTTGACCCCAGTTCAGCTTCTGCTGATGTTACCCGCGTCTATAGCTATTTGGGCAATCCTAACCTCCTAGCCGGTTATCTCTTACCGGCGGTTATTTGGGGCCTGGCGGCGGTTTGGATCTGGAATGGCATTTTTCCTAAAATGTTGGCGATCGTGACGTTCGCGGTCAATTCTGCCTGCTTAGTGTTGACCTATAGTCGGGGAGGGTGGATTGGGTTTGTGGTCGCCCTAACTGCCTTCGGTTTATTGGCGGTTTATTGGTGGAGCGCTAGGTTATCTCCGTTTTGGCAAAAGTTTGCCCTTCCCTTAACGTTCGGAGTTTTAGTCGCTTTGTTTGCCATAGCAGTCCTGTTTGTGCCTCCCGTGCGCGATCGCGTTTCCAGTATTTTTGCCGGTCGTAGCGATAGCAGTAATAATTTCCGCATTAATGTCTGGATGGGGGCTGTGCGGATGATCGAAGCGTATCCCATTATCGGTATTGGGCCGGGCAATAGTGCATTTAATAAAATCTATCCCCTGTTTATGACCCCGAAATATTCCGCCCTTAGTGCCTATTCTGTCTTACTGGAAACGGCGGTAGAAACGGGTTTAATCGGCTTAAGCGTATTCCTGTGGTTTTTAGCCGTCACCTTCCATCAGGGATGGAAAAACCTGGAACGATTGCGGAACCAGGCTTCCACCGAAGCCTGGTGGTTGATGGGAGCATTGGCGATCGCGATCGGTATGATGGCCCATGGTGCAGTCGATACGGTTTGGTATCGTCCCCAAGTCAACACCCTCTGGTGGTTCGCCGTTGCTATTATCTCTAGTTATTATCAAAACATCGACAATCGATAATTGATTATCTCCCCATCTCCCTCTCTAATTCCGACGCTAGGAGGGTGTGGAAAATGCCTCTAACGCTGAAATGGCTGTACGCCTTATCTCGTCTGAGTTCCAAGCTTTGGAATCTGACAACCAGCGTCGGCTCTTACAGAGCAAAGGTTTCAGCGATTTGAGCTTGTTTGTTGGGAGTCGATTTGCTATGATACTACCTATGCGTCGGAAATGTACCTTGAAAAGTAAATACAGCAAGGATCTCAAAAGCCAGCCGTTGAAACGCTCTTATAATCCCTATGAGGGATTGAAATTTATTTTCTCTATGAAACCTACTTCCCCTCTCTGTTGAAACGCTCTTATAATCCCTATGAGGGATTGAAACGAAGGCGCAAAAACTCCTCATCACCAAGAGCAATGTTGAAACGCTCTTAAATCCCTATGAGGGATTGAAACTCCCATGGCACACGCAGGTACGCCTCTTCAGCAGCGTTGAAACGCTCTTAAATCCCTATGAGGGATTGAAGCGAAATTCGACATTTATATCCATTCAAATTACCGGAGTTGAAACGCTCTTAAATCCCTATGAGGGATTGAAACCAACAAGCCTTGGATACTATGAAGGCTATTTTGGCAGTCATTGTTGAAACGCCCTTAAATCCCTATGAGGGATTGAAACATAAATAACCTTCCCGAGCTGCTGTTGCTCCAGGGGGCTGTGAGTTGAAACGCTCTTAAATCCCTATGAGGGATTGAAACATAAATAACTCAGTTAACTCTCTCCCCACGGGAAATATAGTTGAAACGCTCTTAAATCCCTATGAGGGATTGAAACTTTTTTCTTTCCCCTAACACAATCCTCCTTTGCGTTAGGTTGAAACGCTCTTAAATCCCTATGAGGGATTGAAACTCTTGATTTCTCTTTCTTCTTGGTCTCTTCGTCCTGCTGTTGAAACGCTCTTAAATCCCTATGAGGGATTGAAACCTGCATAACACTCAATCCCATGGAACTCTCAGATGTTGAAACGCTCTTAAATCCCTATGAGGGATTGAAACCCAATGGGCTACCATTTATAGATATAATCTATTGTTGAAACGCTCTTAAATCCCTATGAGGGATTGAAACTTTGGGAAGGGGAAGTAATGGAAGTGACCCATGTTGTTGAAACGCTCTTAAATCCCTATGAGGGATTGAAACAACACTGGACAGATGAGGCGAGGAATGGAAAATTCCGTTGAAACGCTCTTAAATCCCTATGAGGGATTGAAACGTATTACAGATATTTACGCCATAATGCTCCGCATATGAGGTTGAAACGCTCTTAAATCCCTATGAGGGATTGAAACTTCGGTATCCCACGCTACCCGCAGATACTCCTCTGTTGAAACGCTCTTAAATCCCTATGAGGGATTGAAACGTCGGGTTATCTGTATCCCACGGTGTCTGTAGAGTTGAAACGCTCTTAAATCCCTATGAGGGATTGAAACGAGAGAAATCATAGGGGCATCAGCTTCCCTATTGTCCGTTGAAACGCTCTTAAATCCCTATGAGGGATTGAAACTGGGCACAATGTAGAACTGAAACAGCCTCAAAGTAGTTGAAACGCTCTTAAATCCCTATGAGGGATTGAAACAGGGGGATATGCCGCTAGCGGCGCAAAATTGCGTTGAAACGCTCTTAAATCCCTATGAGGGATTGAAACAAGGGGATGTGCCCTTAGCGACGCAAAATTGCCCCGTTGAAACGCTCTTAAATCCCTATGAGGGATTGAAACAGAATAGTGTGCGAAGTGATTGCACATCGTTATGAGTTGAAACGCTCTTAAATCCCTATGAGGGATTGAAACGAATTTGATTAAGGATTTAATGAAACAATTCTCGTTGAAACGCTCTTAAATCCCTATGGGGGATTGAAACAAAGCAAAGGGCGATTGTCATCGCCAAGAAAGGGGTGTTGAAACGCTCTTAAATCCCTATGAGGGATTGAAACAAGCGATCGCCTAACCGAATCCAATATTCCCCACGTTGAAACGCTCTTAAATCCCTATGAGGGATTGAAACTGAAAGAAAAATAGATACAGCGCGTTGCGATGTTATGGAGTGCAATACCGAATCCCCAAAGCCATGTACCACAATCCCATTCCCCATTCCCTATTCCCTATTCCCTAGCGCAAAGTGCTATAAATTCCAGAGAGCAATTCCGCCTAAAAGTCCATTAATATTAGGAACAATGGAGACATTTTCAGGAAGTTCAAAGTCTACCTTTTTCGCTTCTCCACCTCCTAAATAGATGCGATCGGCGTTGAATAGATGTTGGAGTTTGCAAATCGCCTTTTTCAACCGTTTATTCCATTTTTTTGTCCCGACTTTCTCCAGGGCGGCGCGTCCTAATTGTTGCTCATAAGTTTGTTTTTTACGGAAAGGATGATGGCCGCATTCCAGGTTCGGAACCAGTTTTCCATCTACAAATAAGGCAGTTCCTAAGCCCGTTCCCAGGGCGATCGCCAGTTCGACCCCTTGGCCAGAAATCGCTCCAAAGCCTTGAATATCGGCATCATTAGCCACTCGTACCGGTTTCCCCAACGATTCAGAGAGCGGTGAGGCTAGGTCAAATTCTACCCAATTGGGATGAAGGTTAACGGCAGTATAAACAATACCGTGGCGCACAACTCCGGGAAAGCCCACGGAAACCCGATCGCAAGCTCCTGCTTGTTTGGCTAAATCGGCGATCGCCCTCAAAACTGCCTCGGGTGTAGCCGGTTGGGGAGTCTGCACCCGCACGCGATCGCCCAAAGGACGGCCTTTGCGATCCAATACCATTGCCTTAATTCCACTGCCACCAATATCAATCGCTAACGTCCGATCTTTGGATTTCAATTTTTCCATAGTTTTCCCTTGTGTTTAGAAATATTTCCGATACAATAAAGTTCTGAAATCACACCCGATGTTCTCTTGTGCCAATGTCTGAATCGCTTCCCTCAAAACCCGTGAGTGTTTGGCAATATAAGCCCTGGTGGTGTCAACCCTGGTCTATCATTTTAACTGGAGTCACGGCGATCGCCCTGAGTTGGATTATTCTCCATCGTTGGTGGTTTTCCCTCATCTTCTCCCTACCCATATTCGCTTGGATGGGCTACTTTATCCTCATTTGGCCCAAACTTATCCAACAGAGTGGTCTATTACCCCTCGATCCCCCTCCAGAAGAATCCTAAAGCTATTGCCTATTGCCTTGAAACTCAAAACCATAGGCATCAGCATAGCGATGGAAGAAACGCATTACCCGCTCAAACCGATCTTGAGAATGCACCTCAAACGTACACTCTGCATTAGATAGCTCATCATCATCAACAAAAATAAACTTCATACCATTGGGACTCACCTGGATTGTCCCTTCTTCATCCTTGAGCCACAGATGCTCCACCTTATTGCCAAAACTCTTAAATCCTTCTGCTGCCACCAGCCTCTCAAAGCTTAAAACTACGATTTTGGTGTCAGAATTCGGGCGTTTTCGCAGACTAATGCCACTAATTTCTTCTGACATTCCTTCAATAAATTCTACAGAGATAGTCACAATTTGGTAAAAATGGAGTGAATGGTTTACCCTTAATTTTAGCACTGCACTCGATCGGGAGGATAGGGTTACGCAGAATACTCGTCTGAATGAACTCGTCAATGTTTTGAGTCGAGAGACTGCTAGGGTATTACGCAATCCTTGGCGGCGCTTGTCCTTGCTGACTATCAGTTTTTTATTCGGTTTTTTCCTGGGTACAGCCTTGTCTACCATCGCGGGTCAAAGGGCAGAACAAGATATCCTGGTAGCTGCCATTTTGGTGATGGGGATAGAAGTCCTCAATCGCCTCATTTATGGCTCTAAGCTTTGGAGTCAAGATAACCTCTGGCGAGATGTAATTAATGGGTTGAAAATTGGCTTAGTGTATAGTCTGTTCGTCGAAGCCTTCAAACTAGGATCTTGAAGAATTAAGTCGGGAGTCATTGAGTATCTTCCTTATCTGCATATCCCCGTGTCTCCCATTCCCCGCGTCCCCCTATTCCCCCTTGCCGGAATCCTAAAGAAAGTGTAAATTTTCATTACAAATCCCTCACACACACTCTGTCGATCATCAACCATGCACAAATCCAGCTTATTCTTGGCAACTCTATTGGTTTGGGGAGGTTTTCAGGGGGGTGCGCCCTTAGCCGTTCAAGCCTCTGAAGGGGTAGAATGGATTGCCCAGCGATCGCCCACTGATGCCCAGCTTGATACTCTTTTGGAGCAAGGTAATCAGTTCGTCGAAGCGAGAAATTATCCTAGGGCCATTCAAGTTTATCAACAAGCCCTCAGATTAGACCCCCAAAATGCTCGCCTCTATTCTGGTATTGGCTATCTGCAAGCTATTCAAGGAAATTTTGCTCAAGCAGCTCAAGCCTATCGTCAGGCAGTGATTTACGATCGCCAGAATGGAGACTTTTTCTATGCCCTCGGCCATAGTTTAGCCAAGATTGGCGATAATGCGGCTGCCCAAATTGCCTATCAACAAGCCATTCAGTTAGATCGGAACAATTTGGAGGCTTATCTGGGTTTGGGAGTGGTGCAGTGGCGACAAAATGATTTTGTCTCAGCTAAAAGAACTTATGAACAGGTTCTCAGTGCCGATCCTCGAAATTTTCAAGCCCATGAGTTACTCGGAGCAATGTACCTCAAACAAGGACAACTGGATCAATCCATTCAACACCTCAGACAAGCCGAACAACTGAATCCTCGTTCCGGTAGCATTCAGGTGAAATTAGCTAGTGCTTGGTTAGCTCGCGGTAATGTGGATTTAGGACGGCAAGCCTTGGATAAAGCGGCTCAACTCGATTCCCGGAATCCGGTAATTTATATGACCATTGGTAAAATCCAAGAGAGCTTTGAAAATTGGCCAGAAGCCTATCAAGCCTATCAACGGGCAGTATCCTTGGATCGGAATTTGGTGGATGCCCATCGATCCATGGGTGATATTCTCATGAGACAGAATGATGTCCTCTTGGCGATCGCCACCTATCGTCAGGTGGTGCAACTAGCGCCCCAAGATCCAGAAGGCTATTATAAGCTGGCGTTGGCACTCAAAGAGCGCGATCGCAAACAGGAAGCCCTTTCCATATTAGAACGCGCCCTACAACTCTATCAGGTGGCTGGCGATCGAGAGGGAATCGATCGAGTCAAAGCGTTGATGGAAGAGCTATAGAGCTAAGGAACAAACATACACATCAACGTTAAGTGAAATATTTAAAAACTTATCAAGAACATACCGAAAACTAGATTGGGAGGCCTTAGAAAAGGATATAGAAAAAAATCCCACTAAATGTCGGCAGGGGTCTCCCGTTATACCCGCCAGGGTTAACGGGAGGGGAATGCCGACCCGCGAATAAACTGCCCGGCAGGGCATCCTTATTGTCCGGGTACTTCTTGTTGTTGAATATATTGCTTAAGTTGTTCTACCGTTACGCCACCACAACTAGCCACAAAATAAGATCCAGTCCAGAATACAGGCTTACGATAAAATTGTTTGAGATAATCCTCAAATTCTTTACGAATTAAACGGCTAGAAACAGTTTTAAGATTAGCGATAAATTTGCTTAACTGGATTTGAGGATGATAGCGAATCAAAAGATGCACGCGATCAACTTCTCCGTTGAACTCAACAATACTAGTTTCCCATTTACTGCAAGTTTCCTGGAAAATATCTGCCAGTCGAGCATGAATAGCTGGGTTGATAACTTTTTTGCGATATTTGGTGACCAAAACCAGGTGAGCGGTAAGCGCATAAACAGACCTAAATCCTTTATCATAGTGAGTTGACATCGCAAGCGGTAAGCTGTATCGTTATTAAATGATTCTAACTTACGAGTACCGATTACGTCCAACAAATAAACAAGCCGCCCAAATCGATTGGTGGCTAGAATTGCGGCGACGACATTGGAACTATGCGTTAGGTCAAAGGTTGGACTATTTAAGGCGAACTCGCTCTCAAATAGATCGGTGCAGTTTAATTGGTGAACCGATTGGTGAAATCCCTAAACCGGTAAATTACTACACGCAACAAGCAGCACTAAAAGAAACAAAGGTTCGGTTCCCTGATTACAAGGAAATCTATTCAGAAGTGCAACAAATCAATCGGCAAAGATTAGATAAGGCGTGGAAGAGATGGAGAGTGCCCGATAAGAATGGCAAGAGAGGAGGGCGACCGAGGTTCAAGAAAGCAGGACAGTTGAGATCTTTTGAGTTCTCGCGAGTGAACCATGGGAAAGCCACAATTAAATTTGATGGTAAAAACCTGATAACGACGCGATTAGGAATAATTCCGGTCATCGTTCACCGCCCTATTCCCGAAGGGTTTGAGTTAAGAACCGCATCAATTGTCAAAAAAGCAGATGGTTATTATGTTGGCTTGAGAGCGAAAGATGAACGAGTTACTGAACCTCTCGCACTCGATCAAATTAAATCGGCTATCGGGATTGATGTTGGATTGAAGGAATTTTTGACGACATCAGAAGGTAAAACCATTCCCATTCAGCAAACCTATCGCCAAGCACAAAACCATTTAGCGCGTCAGCAAAGGAGATTAAAAAACAAACAAAAAGGTTCAATAAACTATCAAAAGCAACAGGACAAAATCGCGAAAATTCATCAACGGATTCAGCGACAAAGAAAGGATTTTCAATACAAGATAGCCAACTGGCTCACGAGGTGCTATGACTTAATTGCCATTGAAGATTTAAATATTAAGGGACTCTCAAGAACTCGACTCGCTAAGAGTATTCTTGATGCAGCATGGGGACAATTGATCGCGATTCTGGAAGCAGTAGCAGTTAAATGCGGCGTTCGGGTGGTGAAAGTCAATCCTCACGGCACGAGTCAAGATTGTAGTAGTTGCCACGCAAAAGTCCTGAAAACTCTCTCGGTTCGCTCTCATGAATGCCCGAAATGCGGACTGGTCATGGATAGGGACGAAAACGCGGCACGTAACATTTTGCATCGGGCACTAGAAGAGATACAGGCGGTGGGTCGCATCGCTTCTGCTTGTGGAGGCTTAGACAATAGTCAGCCAGCGAAGCAAGAAACTTTAAAAGGAGAATGGGTTCAACTCAGCCTCTTTTGAAGCTCCCGTTAACCCTTCGGGTCTAACGGGAGAGAACGTCACATACCCGGTTAGTGGAGAGAGCAAAATAATTTGGAGTCAACCCAAGCTCTATCGCGTTTAGAGTTTTTCTGAATCTCCGAGATCTTAATTCCTTGAATATCTCTAAATCCCCGGAATTTGTAATAATGGGTAAACAGGTTAACCTCTGACCCGTAGGATTCCTGTATGATTGGTGATTGGTGATGGAGAAAGACGATTATGAGTAATCCAGTGGTAGAAAACACGATGACCCAAGAGCTAGAACCTGGGACTCCCAATTATATTCATGAGATTGAAGGGGTCATCAGCACGATGATTGCTGAAGGTCAGACGGTGCAAGCGGGCTATGATTCTCAGGAAGGGTACTTATGGAAATTCCAATATGGTTCGGTAGAGGTCTATGTGCAACTGACGGGTCAAACGGATGATGATAGCTTAACAGTCTGGTCTTATGTGCTATCGCTACCAGCTAAAGAGGAAGCACAATTGATGCGTAAGTTATTGGAAATGAATTGGCTAAAAACCTTTGAGGCCCATTTTGCCATTGTGGATAACCGGGTGGTGGTGGTCGCGACGCGCACGGTGGCGGAATTGTCCCCAGGGGAGATTGCGCGAGCCATTACGTTAGTAGCCAATATTGCTGATGATAATGATGACGCTCTGATTGCTGAATTTGGACAGTAGTTTTGGTTGCACAGTGGCGGTTTATTCCCTTAATTGAGGAGTCGGGCCGATCGCAAATGGCGATCGATCGCTGGCTCTGGAAACAGCATCAACAGGGCAATCAGCCGCCTAGCTTGCGATTTTATACCTGGCAGCCGATGGCGATTTCTTTGGGGTATCACCAAAAACGCTGGCCCGAGTCTTGGCAAGGTTTGCAATGGCAAGGAAAACCCGTAGAGTTGGTGAGGCGACCAACGGGGGGGCGAGGGGTTCTCCATCAAGGAGATTTAACTTATGCTGTGGTGTATTCTGGACGGTTTGCTCATCGAATGGCAGCTTATGAGCAGATTTGTGAGTTTCTGATTCGAGGGTGGCGATCGCTCGATTTCGAGTTACACTATGGTTCTGCTGGGCGAGGCTATGCCCAAGTTCCTAATTGTTTTGCCACAGCGACGGGAGCAGATTTAGTCTTAGATTCTGGCTATAAGCTGATTGGTAGCGCTCAGGTTTGGCAGGGTTCCACAGTTCTCCAACATGGCTCTATGCGTCTGAATCCCGATCGCCAATTATGGCATCAGGTCTTTTCTGAGCGACTGCCAGAACCTCCACCGAGTTTAGCTGCTCTGAGTTTTTCTCACTTAGTCGATACGTTGACTCAAGCAGCCTGTGAAACCTTTAAGATGGAAATTCAGGTACAACCTTTATCTGAACAAGAGTGGACAGCAATTAGAGTGCTACAGGTTAGTAAGGGGTAATTGAGTTGGGGAGAGGGAAAATCAGGAAAACGATGCTCCCCGGACTCCCATACTCCCCAAGTTTTCCAAACTGTGTGGGAGATTAAATCGCTCCAGTACCACTGAGTCCTAGGATTACGCCAGCACCTAGGAGATGACCTAAGCTGGTGGTCGCCAGTAATTCAGCCATTCCCATGCTACCGAAGAAGGGGCCAGCAGGCAGGCCGGGGCCAACACCTTTTTGTTGAATGGTGAATTTGCCAATGGCGATCGCTAGAATATTACAAGCAATCATGATCAGTCCAATATTGAGAGACCATTCTGAGGTCATAGGTCTTTCGCTCCTTAATCCCGGTAAAAAGTCCTCACTATTATAAGAAGCAAGATGACAAAACTTTCTTTTTGTGTCATTCCTTAAAGTTTATTAAAATTTTGATACAAAATTTCCAGAATCCGGAGCAAATATGCGCGTTAAAATTTGTGGCATTACCCAAGTTGACCAAGCGGTGGAGATCGCCGATTTAGGAGCTACAGCCCTAGGATTCATCTGTGTGTCCAGCTCTCCCCGTTACATTGAACCCCAACAGATCCAACAGATCTGTACCCAACTGCCCCCATCTATCGATCGCATCGGCGTATTTGTCAACGCCACCCTAGAGCAAATCTCCCACACCGTCACCCGAGGTCATCTGACTGGAATTCAACTCCATGGTGATGAAGACCCCTCATTTTGCCAAACCCTACACCAACATCTACCCCAGATCGAACTAATCAAAGCCTTTCGAGTCCGCACTCCAGAAACCTTAAATCAAATTCCCACCTATCAAACCTGTGTCGATACCCTACTCTTAGATGCCTATCACCCCCACCAACTTGGCGGAACAGGTCAAACCCTCAATTGGCAAGACTTAAAGAGCTTTACTCCTCCCTTACCCTGGCTCCTAGCGGGAGGATTAACCCCTGATAATATTCACAGAGCTTTACAGCATCTCTCTCCCCAAGGCATCGATTTATCCAGTGGAGTTGAGCGCCAACCAGGAGACAAAGACCTAGAGAAAGTCAGGCGCTTATTCCAAAGACTGGGTAGATAAACCTCCCATCTCAACCCCTCCATATCCGCAGAAAGACAGGGCAATCCCAAATCAGTTTAATCCAATACAGTATCGGGAGGTGCAAATTTATAGCCCACACCCCGCACCGTTTTAATAAACCGATGTCCCCCATCTGCTTCTAACTTCTTCCGAATTTGGCCAATATGCACATCAACAACCCGCTGATCGCCCTGGTGTTCATAGTCCCATACTTGGCTGATTAACTCTGAACGCCGCAGCACCTTGGTTGGGTTGCTGGCTAGAACATGCAGCAAATCGAACTCTAAAGCAGTTAGCATCACTGGCTCCCCTTGGAACATCACTTCTCGACGTTCCGGATCAATAGACAACTGACCATGGGTAATCAGTTGACGCTCAGGAGTCGTCACAGTGCGCTGGCGCTTCAGTAGAGCTTCTACGCGATATTTGAGTTCTTCCACACTAAAAGGCTTAGTGAGATAATCATCGGCTCCCTTTTCAAAGCCAATAATTTTATCTGATGTATCCGTGCGGCTCGTAAGCATCAACACAAAAACATCCGTTAAAGTTTGCATTTCCTGGCAAAGATTGTAACCTAGCGCGTCCGGTAAATTAACATCTAAAATTACCAAATCGGGGCGAAACTGCTTGAACTTAGTCATGCCGGTTTTTCCGTCAGGAGCATTTTCAAGTTCATAGCCATGTTTGCCCAAATAGCGAAAGACTAGATTACGAATTGCAGGATCATCATCTACGACAAGAATCTTGGCTGAAGCCATATGAATAACCTTGTGATATATGCTTGCGAGTTGACAAACAGACCCAAGACTGGCAGTTTCGTCCTCAAGTGTATCTGGCCATAGTGGCTCTGTGATACAGGTTTGCCGTTAGAATAACGGCAGCCTAAGCCCGCTGGCAGATCGTTCCTGGCTCAAAAAGATGGGGCGATCTGTCATTGAGGAGCTTAGATTATCTATTATCGGTGCTGATTGCTTGGGTAGCCAACTCTATTAAGAATTATGTTAAAGTGGCACTAATAAAATGGTTAAAATGGTGAAAAAAGTTTAGGCTAATTTGGCAAGTGCTAGAAACCGGGTCAACCATTGAGTTGAGCAACCAAGCTTGTATAAGCTATGTAAGCTGGAAGTCTATACTCCTACGGTTCCTCGATCGGAGGGCTGAATGATTGTGAGGGAATTAAAAAGAAGATGAGTGACAAAAGTCCTTATGAAACCTTGGGGTTAAGCGAAAATGCCTCGTTTGAGGAAATTCAACAGGCCCGTCAGAGCCTCACGGATCGACACAGTGGCGATCGCCGACAAGTGGAAGCCATTGAGACCGCCTATGATGCCGTTCTCATGGATCGTCTCCGAATGCGGCAACAGGGAAAACTCAAAGTTCCAGATCGCATCCGGTTTCCGGAAAAAGCAACGGTGACTCAACCGAAGGCTCCCCCAACTCCTGGGAATTCCATGCCCAACTGGTTACAATCCTATCTGGATACTCCCAGTCAAGCAGATATTCTCTTGCCTATGGGCGTTTATTTAGTGTTAATGAGTTGTGTCGCCCTCCTGCCCACCCCCCAGGGTAGTCAGTCTCCTCTCCAGGTTACACTTCTAGCGGGGGTGGTGGCCAGCATTTATTTCTTGAACCGCAAGGAAAATAAGTTTGGGAGATCGGTCTTACTTACCGTTGGGGGACTGATCGCTGGGTTATTGCTCGGTAGCCTTTTAGGAGCGGGGTTAGCCAACGTCAGTCAAGTTAACAGCGATCAATTCGCGGCTGTAGTTGCTTTTTTTACGTTGTGGTTAGTGAGTAGTTTCTTGCGATAAGTCGATATCTCTAGAAAGAAAAAATATCCCACTTGTCCAGCTAAAAGAACAGTGGGATATTTTCGTTTATAGCAATGCCTTAATCACCACATGGGCTGTCTCTTTTGTTTAATGACTGCGATCGCCCGCAGACAAAATGACAGCCGTACCCATCCGATGGTACTCTTCCACCGTAAATAACCGTTTCAGCAACAGTGAGATCGCTTCCTCTTCTACATTTCAGGCTAAACCCATCGAACCATCTGCACCCGATAGCGCTCTTTTTTCGTCATCGCTACATCCTTGACTTCCAAGCGTCCCTTTCCACGAATGGCGATTAAATCTCCCGGTTTTACCGTATGACTGGCTTGGGTAACCTCTTTCCAGTTCACCCGCACATCCTTAGTTTCAATCATCTGCACCATTTTACTACGGGAGACGCGAAACCCAGCCGAGGCGATCGCATCCAAACGCATCGAAGCTTCCACTGTCGTCATTTCTTGGCGCTTCGGTTCTCTCACTTTCAACTCCCCAATATCAATAGCTTGGGTTTTCACCGGAACCGAGCGCACCTGAGTTAAATTCATCTCTAGAAATTCCACTAATTCCGGAACTACAATAACTTGCGCTCCTCGCTCTCCCAAAACGATCGTATCTCCCGTTTTTTCCCGCACAATTCCGGTTCCTAACATTGACCCTAAAAAGTCGCGGTGAGTCGCCGTGTCAAACAGAAAATTACCCGCAATTTCCAATACCGAGACTTCCACATTTTCTGGCTCTAAGGGAACTTCTTCCCGGGCAATACCTAACCGTTTGCGTTCCGCTTGGGGATATCCTCCCCAAGCCACTAAATGAACTTCCGTCAACCCCTTAAACACCGTTTCACATTCGGCTAAAATCGCAGGCGATAAAAAGTCCGTAGTGACGACTTCCCAAGTTTTAATCGCTCGTTCTGCCCGATCCAAAATTTGGGCCATTTCTTCTCTATTTTCAACACCTTTGAGCAGATCGGCTTTAGGTAGCATAAGTGGAATTTAGGTTAATACTTCAAATTGGGGAGCGGTTTGCGCCCGGTTCCCAGATTTAGCCCGAGAAACTGGTGCCTGTGGTTGATCGTTTGCATTTGTACCTGGAGATTGGGCTGAATTCCAAATTTCAAAGAAAACGATTGACCATTATTTAATATTAACATAATTCGGTAGCTTTGGGAAGCTTTCACTGACCAACCAAGGGATTCCAATTGAATATCCCAGATATCGGCTGTTGTTTTTTCTAAAATCACCATGATGTTCGCCAAATTTTATGTGGCAGCCAGAAACCCGGTTTCTTCAAGAAACCGGGTTTCTCAGAGGATTAAGAATTGCTATGGGTGGACTGAAGAGAAAGGTTAGCTGATGCGTTTTGTACAAGCAAAGGTTTTAGCGCTTCATGGCGTAACGGCTCTCCAATTTGAAATTGCCGCAGTTGAACTCGGGTAATTTTAATGCCCCAAGGTTCTGTCGCCACATCTAATTTTTGCACCAGAGTTTCATTGAGTTGATCTCGTACGGTAAACAGATCGTTCAATTCAACCGTTGCCAGTTCGGTGCGAATATTAATCTCGATTAAATCAATGACTGCTTGACGTAAGTTTTTGACTTTATAGCAAGATTTTTCCAGATCGAGAATTTGCCAATAGACGATCATATCGAGGGTGACAGTAATACGATCGCTAGTCAAGCAAGCTAAAGGCTTCATCTCCAAGGGTTGTTCGCGTAGAGTATCTTTATAGGCAACTTGTTCAAAAAAGGGCACTAAGAACGTCAGTCCAGGTTCGAGTTTTTTGCCATTATATCGACCCAGATGTTCAACCAAGGCTTGATCGCCCTGTTTAACCACCTTCATACTAGCAGCAAGGGAGGTTCCGCTTAAGGCAAAGAACAAGAACAGGAACCATTGATATAAGAAGACTTCAATCATGATTAAAATCCCAAATAAAGTTGACAGGATAAGCAATAGACTTAAACATCTAAGAGATGATTGGGGACAACAATTAAGGTGTTGCCTTCTCGACGCAGGACATAGACTTTAGTGTGTGCAGGAATAGCTTGGCGGCGATTTTCACAAGAAGCAGCCCAAGAATTGCCTTCAAACCGGACTCGACCTATTTCTCCAGCCGGAATTTCCGTGAGGGTAATGGCTTCAGTTGTTTCAAATAAACTCGATGTTTTTTTCTGTCTAAACAGGGGTCTTATCCATAAGGTGCAAGCACCAGATAGGGACATCCAATAGAGAATTTGTAAGCTATGGGGAATTCGGTAAAAGACATTGCTGCGCCAGAGGAGAAACGCGACAATCAAGGCGCAAATGCCCATAATTAAGGGCATAAATTTAAAGGCTTTAGGAACTGTTTTGGGTAATAACAGTTCGCTCGATCCGAGAATCACTCCAACAATAACCCAAATGATGGCAGGATGGAGTGGGGAAACGGTTTGAGTTGCTAATAGAATTTGAGTAGTTAGCATGTCGATCTCCCCTTGTGGTTAGGGAGTTATCAGGCGATCGCCCCAAGATACGGCAATTTGTTACAAAACTTCATGATTCCCACCCTGTCTATCTCCATTGACCCCTCATCCATGCATGGCACGATATCTTCAAATAAGATAGAGTATCTAAGGGATAAAACAGTTAGGACACAAATGGTATAGCCTATTTCCCATTCCCTATTCCCTATTCCCCATTCCTTTTTGCCCATGCTTCAGACCAACATTACCCCCTTTGAGCGTAAACTTCAGGCTCCCCTCACCAAAGAGAAAATTACGGTATTACAAATTAATTTAGGTAAACGCTGCAACCTTGCCTGTACCCATTGCCACGTCGAAGCAGGGCCTAAACGCACAGAAGAACTCACTCCAGAAATCTGCAATCAACTGATTGAACTGATTGAAAGATTTCCCCAGATCAAAACGGTCGATCTGACGGGAGGAGCGCCAGAACTGAATTATGGCTTTCGCTCCCTTGTCGAATCAGCGAGAAAAGCGGGTAAAGAAGTAATTGTGCGCTCGAATTTAACCATCTTTTTTGTCGAGGGTTACCAAGATTTACCCCAATACTTTGCAGATCGTCAGGTGCGCGTAGTTGCCTCTTTACCCTGTTATCTGGAAGATAATGTGGATAAAATGCGTGGAAATGGAGTTTATCACGATTCAATTCGCGCTCTGCAAAAATTAAATCAACTCGGTTATGGTCGAGATCCGCATCTCGTTCTAGATTTGGTTTATAATCCGGCAATTCCGAATTCAGAGAAGTTTTCCTTAACGCCAGATCAACAGAACTTAGAGAGTGCCTATAAACAGTATTTGCAGGATCATTTTCAGATCGAATTTAATTCCTTGCTGACGATTACGAACTTACCCATTGGGCGCACAAAATTCCATCTTCAAAGGAGAAGTATCTATGAACCGTATCTGAATTTCTTGGAAGATAATTTTAATCCTCAGACTATCTCTAGTCTGATGTGCAAACAAGAATTATCGGTGGATTATTTAGGGCAAGTTTACGATTGTGATTTTAATCAAATGGAAGGCATTCCTGCACGGACTGCCACTGGAGAAACCTTAACCGTAGCCCAACTGTTAGACTGGGGAACTTTAGATGTAATTCAACAGGTGAGAACCGCTTCCTATTGTTACGGTTGTACAGCAGGAGCGGGTTCAAGTTGTGGGGGTTCTTTGGTTTAACGAGGTGCTATGGCGCTTCGCGCTAGGGAATAGGGAATAGGAAAAACCAGATTTTGCTCTTTACGGGTAGTTTAAATATCTGCGATCTCTGTTTCTAAGAGAGCATTTAACAGAACCTCTCAATCCCTCCATGTCCCCATCCCCTAGCGCAAGGGTCTCCGTAGCGGTATGGTAATAAGAAGTTGTCCTCTTGCGATCGCGTGTTGCCCTCATGACTTCGACTGCTCCCAAGCACCATAAAGCTAAAGCCCTCAAACCCGGTAGCGTGCCTCCGGCGAAAGAACTCTGTAGTCAATGTGGGCTGTGCGATACTTACTATATTCACTACGTTAAGGAAGCCTGCGCTTTTATTCATCAGCAGATTCCAGGACTGGAAACGGAAAGTCATGGTAGAGCGCGTGATTTGGAGAATGAAGATGAACTCTATTTTGGCGTTCACCAGCAGATGATGGCGGCGCGGAAAGTAGAACCCATTGAGGGAGCGCAATGGACAGGAATTGTGAGTACGATCGCCATTGAAATGTTGACTCAGGGCAAGGTAGAAGGGGTTGTATGCGTTCAAAACACCCCGGAGGATCGATTTCAACCAATGCCGGTGATTGCCCGCACTCCAGAGGAAATTCTCGCGGCACGGGTGAATAAGCCGACGCTTTCCCCGAATTTGTCGATTTTGGAGCAGGTGGAACAGTCGGGCATGAAGCGTTTGCTGGCGATCGGCGTGGGCTGTCAAATTCAAGCCCTGCGAGCGGTTGAGAAGGAATTGGGGTTAGAGAAACTCTATGTGTTGGGAACCCCTTGTGTGGATAATGTAACTCGCGCTGGGTTGCAAAAGTTTTTGGAAACCACCAGCCGATCGCCGGAAACCGTCGTTCACTACGAGTTTATGCAGGATTTTCGGGTGCATTTCAAACATGAAGATGGCTCTACGGAAACCGTGCCCTTTTTCGGACTGAAGACCAATCAACTTAAGGATGTGTTCGCACCCTCCTGTATGACCTGCTTTGACTATGTGAACTCCCTGGCAGATTTGGTCGTGGGCTATATGGGCGCGCCCTTCGGTTGGCAATGGATTGTTGTTCGTAATGATACAGGTCAAGAAATGCTGGATCTGGCCATGGAGCAACTGGAAACTCAGCCCGTGATGTCAAAAGGCGATCGCCATCAAGCCGTGCAACAAAGCATTCCCGCCTATGATCGAGGCGTTACCCTGCCCATGTGGGCCGCCAAATTAATGGGCGTAGTCATCGAAAAAATCGGCCCCAAAGGGTTAGAATACGCCCGCTTTTCCATCGATTCCCACTTTACCCGCAACTACCTATATACGAAACGCAACTATCCGGAAAAATTAGAGCAGCATGTGCCAGAGTTTGCCAAGAAAATTGTCGGTCAGTATCAGTTGCCGGAAGATTAGTTCTTTCTGTGAGAGTGGGGGGTATTGGGCAGGTGGCTCATGATTGGTTTATCAATCATAATTACAGCGCTTTGCGCTGTAACGGAGTACAGTATCATTGAGATAAGTCATTGCGAAGGTCACGCAAGTGGAATAAAGCAATCGCAAAATCCCCCAATCTTGGCGATTGCGTCCCTGCGGTCGCAATGACAACTCGAATCTATGATCAACAATGTACCTCATAGCAGCGCTTCGCGCTGTAACGATCAAAAGGGCAATCCTGGGACACTCGGAACAGAAACTGGAGGTGCAGGAACTGGAATACCTTGAGCCGTACAGGTAAAACCTAAATCTCCAAATAATTGTAGGCAAACCGATCGCAGTGCCCCTTCTACCGTCACCGGCACAGTAAAGCCCTGAAACAGTTCCCCCGCAACAATCTGGGCGAATTCTTCTGGGGTAATATCTTGGATCTGGCCTAAAACATTGCCCACGACGGGTAACTTTTGACCAGCGCTTAAAATTATCGGTTCAGCAGCTTCTAAAGCACCTTGGGGAGTTACCAATACCGTACCTTCTAAAACCTTGATATTGCCATTATTTTCAGCATCGACTTCTAGGAGGTAGAGCGTTCCTTGGACGTTGACTAAAAAACCGGCAATACAGCCATCAACAGGACCGCTGACTAGAAGTTGACCGTTTTTGACTTCCACACATTGACCGACGGTAACGGAAGAATTGCTGCCCAAACGACCAACGGCTCCATTATTGAATTCTAAACCAGCTCTAGCTTCTTGGGTGAGCACCGCTTGACCAAAATCCGCTTGATCTTCGACTTGAGCGGGGTTTTCTTCGATGAATACTTCTTCGCTGTCTAAAATTTCGTTCACTTCGGCTTGGTTAATTTGGGCTAAAGTCGAGAGGGGAGAATAGAGCATTGCCCCACTCGCGAGTAGACTGCTGAGAAAAATACGGGAAATTCTGGAGATAGAGTTCATAGTAAAATTATGAGTTTTTTTCATTTAACCCCAACCCATTTTAGGCTGAGGATCGTTAGTGCCATCGTCGGGATAGTTTGGGGGGTTGGGGGCGAAATGGTTTTCGTCCCTACTCCGTTCGCTCTTCACGTGCCTCATGCAGAACCCCTAGCCTGGGGAGTGGAAAGTTCCCCAGAGGCGATGGAGATATTCCGAAAGGGAATGAAACACTATAGCCAAGGAACAGCCAGAGGACTGCGGGAGGCGCTAAAGTCTTGGGAAGTGGCGCTAAAGCTTTCGCAAGAGACTGAAAATACTGACCAGGAAATCATCATCCTCAATTGGATGGGGTTAGCCTATCGCGAGTTGGGGGAATTTGACCAAGCATTTTCCCTTTATAACCAGCTTTTACCGAGAACGGCTAGTCGTCCTCAAACGGAAGCCAGCGTCCTGTTGTCCTTGGCGCAGGTGCATACGAAGCTATCTAACTACCAAGAGGCGTTGGATCTTTATAATCAGGCGTTGGGGGTATGGCGTAGTGTCAATTTTCAAACGGGAGAAGCGGCGACTTTAAATAATTTGGCTGTAGTCTATACGGAGTTGGGGGACTATAACCAGGCGCTTGCCACCTACAACCGCGCTTTGGAGTTAGTTCAGGATCTGGGTAACCCAAAATCGATCGCCGCTACGTTAAATAATATAGGCGGCAGCTATAGTGACTTGGAGCGGTATTCCCAAGCCTTGGTTCATTATCAAGATGCCCTAAAACTGTGGCAAGATGAGGAGGATCGTCGGGGACAGGCGAGTACGTTGAATAATATTGGCTTTGTGTATGCGAAGCTGGATAAACCCGATAATGCTTTAGCGACTTATGTGAATGCTTTGCCGTTATGGGAAAAATTAGGCGATCGCGCCGGAAAAGCGAGTACCCTGAATAATCTGGGCTATGTTTATGCCCAACAGGGAAATTTAGAGTTAGCCCTAACCTACTATAATCAGGCTCTAGACTTACGGCGACAGGTGGGCGATCGCCCCAAAGAAGCTCTTACCCTCTATTCCATCGCCCAAGCGCAGCGCCAACAAGGGAAGCTTGAACTCGCCCAAGCCACCATAGAAAACGCTCTTACCCTGATTGAGGATCTCAGAACCCGGGTCAGTGTGCAAGACCTGAGAAGTACGTTTTTCGCCAGTAAGCAGGATTATTATGAGTTTTATATCGATCTGCTCATGGAGCGTCACCGCAATACCCCCGATCGCGGTTATGATACTCGGGCGCTAGAAGCCAGAGAACGAGCCAGTGGGCGATCGCTCCTAGACCTCCTCACAGAAGCTAAAGTTGACATTCGCACGGGTGTAAATCCGGAGCTAGTCCAAAAAGAACAAACCCTCCGTCAGCAACTAGCCGCCCTAGAAGAGCGAAAAATTGGGCTTTTGCGAGATAATTATCAAGCCGATCGAGCGGCCGAACTCGATCGAGAAATTGAAGATTTGCTACTGGCTTACCGAGATATTCAGGCTCGTATCCGCGCCACCAGTCCGAACTATGCTAACCTCACCCAACCCCAACCCCTGAGTGTGGCTCAGATCCAACAGCAAGTTGTGGATCGGGACACCACTCTAGTAACCTATTCCTTGGGAAAAGAGCGCAGTTATGTGTGGGTAGTGACTTCTGATGGGTTGCATAGCGCCGAACTGCCCAGTAGAGACGCGATCGAAAAAGCCGCCCAAGCGTTCCGAGAAGCCGTGATTTCCCCCAGGCTGAGAATTCGCCGAAGACGGGCAGAAGGGGCAGCCCATATCTTGAGTACGATGATTGTAGACCCCATTGCTGACCATCTGGAAGGGGAACGGTTAGCGATCGTGAGTGATGGGGGCTTACAATACATTCCCTGGGCAGCGATCGCCGCTCCTGCTTCCGTGAATACCTATACCCCCCTGATCGTTGATTATGAACTGATTGCCCTCCCCAGTGCTTCTAGTCTCAGTCAACTAAGGCAGGACATTGCCCAACGCCAAGCCGCTCCCAAAACCCTGGCGATCCTCGCCGATCCGGTGTTTAGTCCCCAAGACAACCGTCTTAATCCTGATATTCAACCGCCAGAAAATTTTTTACCGCCGGAATTAGAGCGATCGGCTAGAGAAGCGGGACTGATCTTCGATCGCCTCCCTTTTACCCAACAAGAAGCCGAAGAAATTCTCGCCCTATTGCCCAAAGGACAAACCACCCAAGGTTTTGGCTTCCAAGCCTCCAAGGCGATCGCAACAAGTCCCGACATCAGCCAATATCGTATCCTCCACTTTGCTACCCACGGACTACTCAACAGCATTACGCCCGAACTCTCTGGCTTAGTTCTCTCCTTACTCAACCCCCAAGGAGAAGCCATAAACGGCTTTCTCCGTCTCCACGATATCTATAACCTCAATCTTCGTGCTGAACTCGTGGTTCTCAGTGCCTGCGAAACTGGACTCGGAAAAGCCATTCGCGGTGAAGGATTAATTGGACTCACCAGAGGCTTTCTCTATGCTGGTGCAGCCCGGACAATCGTCAGTCTGTGGCAAGTTGATGACCGTGCTACCGCCCAATTAATGATTAATTTGTATCAAAATATGCTGCAAAAAGACCTTTCGCCAGCGGCTGCCCTCCGAGCTGCCCAACTCGAACTTTGGAATAGCGAACAATACAAACTTCCCTATTTCTGGGCAGCATTTACGCTTCAGGGAGAATGGCAACTTTCAGAATTACTTCCCAATTGATCTATATAGTCATTCCAATTAAGTTCCGTACAGTTTGACCAACTCATCCAGAGTTGTACCGGATGGAGCATACCCCTCTTTTGTCACTCTGCCGAATCAAGTGAGAATTAAGTGAAGGGATTTATGCTGACGAAAAAAAGTATTGAAATTGATTGACACGGTGCAGCAATGGGTGAAGTGATGAGAGT
>NZ_JAGHZH010000001.1:0-5000 GCF_017746885.1 Roseofilum sp. SBFL
CTCACCCATCCTCTGCTGACTCAATTATTCCAGCTTTTACGCGATCGCCGATGCTTGCTTGTCCTAGATGACTTCCAACACATTTTTATACCCGGTCAACTTGCCGGACACTATAAACCAGAAGCCCAAGATTACCAAACCTTACTCACCAAAATTACCGAAATTGACCATCAATCCACCCTTCTTGTCATCAGTCAAGAAAAAAATCAACAGATGATGGCTTTAGATACAGAACTTTATCCCATCAAATGTTTAGAACTCGGCGGATTTGACAGCACAGAACTATTGAAAGATGTCGGTTTAGGAGAGAGCGACAGCGCCCTTCAAATCCTGAAAAACTATGAAGGTCATCCGATTTATATTAAACAAATCTCTAGCTTAATTCAAACCCTTTTCTCCGGCAATATTGCTGAATTCCTCACCGAAAAAAAACTAATTCTCACTCAAACTATGCAGACTCGGATGAAAGAGAATTTCAACCGTTTATCGCCTCCCGAACAACAAATTGCCTTCCACTGAAGTCAAAGCAATCTGCCGGTTTTGCGGGAACAATTAAGAGCCGAATCATCCTTATCATCAACTGACTTAATTAACGGATTAGACTCTTTGAAGCGGCGCTATTTGGCAATCTCCATAGAAACAGATGGAATTGCTTTTAGCTTATCTCCTGTTTTTCGAGAATATGTCAGATCGTTAACTTAATACAGGATCGGGAATTAAGCAAGTCCCCTAGAGAGAGTGAGATGTACCGCAGAGCAGAGGAAACCCCTGTATGGCTGCTTGATGACAAAACTGTTGGGCTTGTTTGAGCCAGGCTCGATCGAGCGATCGCTGGCATTCTGGAGCCGCAAATGCGCGATCGTAGGCAATGTCTAAATAGGGATATTTTGCTTTCGTTCCCTGTGCCAACCGTTTAGCCGTATCGATGCGGACATAGATATTTCCCTTCTTCATTTGTTCATTCATGAATGCTAGGGCATCAGCAGAAAAAATACGCGGAGGAGAACAGGAGACTATCTTAGCATAGTTGGATAACTTTTCCAGCAAATTCACATCAATCATTCCCGCATTTAATCCTCCTTTTGGATGCTCCCAAGGAACTGCTACCGCCACATAGGAGGCATCTTCAAATCCTTCTTCTAAAGACTCAGCACAAGTGAGGCGATCCGGATCGATGCCCCGCTCTTGCAGTCGGGATACTTGCTTCTCTCTTGTTGCTTCTTGTAGTGAGGGACTGATCGCTTGTACCTTCAACTGTTTTTCCATCGCTTTATAGATAATCGGTTGAGCAATATTTCCAATCCCTAAAACAACTATTTTATCCTGAATTTTCGCTTTCTCTAATTCCAAATACTCGATCATATGTGCAGCTACAAATGGCGAATTAATGCCTGGTAAATTACCCACAGAAATCCCATATTTTTGCGCCGCCTCTTTATCAATTGCCCGGGTATCTACCCCTCGACGAATCACCAGCAAGGGACGCTCAGACGCAATCGCGTCTCTCCAAGAACCAAAGGCAAACTCTGGAACGGCATTATTGCCTACAATCAGAACATCCGGTTTAAACCCTGCCAACGCCTTCGCTAAATCGATTAATGTCGGATCGTTAGCTTCATCGGGAACTTGAGCAATTGCAATTCCTGGAATATATAAAATCTCTTGATGCTCTATGGAGTGATAAAGCATATGATGATCTATTTCTGTCAGTTGAAATTTTTGCTTGTAGAGGTTACCGATCGGTTCTAGATGTAGCTCTTCAATGATACTGCTGTGAATCGGATGAGACACTAAGATTTTGCACATAACGATTAGATCGCGATTGGAAGCTAGACTCTAATCATAGAATCAAAAAAATCAAACTCCTCAATTTACAGATAGTTTTAATATTTGTGGTTCCCCGTTATTTGTAAGTGGGTATTACCACCCTATTTGTTCATTGAATGGATAGATCTTCAGCGCGTGTGCCAACAATAGCCGGGTTTGCCATCGGGTAAAGTGGCTTGGCAAAAATGGGTTCTAATTAGACTAATATTTTCAGTTGAAACATTCCATAAAATTGCGCCTCGTAAATCGACATTTAACAGGACAATATCACGGAAATCTGCCCCTTCTAAATCGGCATTACGAAAACTGGTATGGCGTAATTCGGCAAAACGGAAGTTAGCTCCGACTAAATCGGCATCCTGGAAACTGGAACTTAAGATAAAAGCATTTTCAAAATTAGCATTTCTTAATCTTGCACCCGTAAAGTTGAGTTGAATTAACCGAGTATTCTGAAAATTGGCATCTCTCAGATCGATTCCAGCTAAATTGACCTTACGCAGGATGATTTCTCCTAACTCTGTATTCCTGAGATTAGCCGTAAATAAATCAGCGCCTCGAAGGTTTGCCCCTTCTAAAATGGCGGACTCTAGATCGGCATTGCGTAAATTGGCTTGTTCAAAACTCGAACTGCTTAAATCGGTCTCACTTAAGAGCGCTCCTTGTAGATTAGCACGATTAAAATTAGCCCGATCTAAGAAAGAACGACGGAAATCAGCAATAACACTATCTGTGTTTTGGAGGTTGGTTTCTTGGAGCGAGGAATTTCTTAAATCAGAGATAAATAAATTGGCGTTTTGCAGATTGGTTTGGTCTAAATTGGCTCCCACTAACCGCGCCCCTTGTAGGGAGGCTCCGTTTAAGTTTGCCCCTTCTAAATTGACATTTTCAAGGTTAGCGCGACTTAAGTTGGCTCCAGATAAATCAACTCCGGCTAAATCCCGATTTTCTGCTCCTTG
Organism: Roseofilum sp. SBFL; assembly: GCF_017746885.1. NCBI lineage: Bacteria > Bacillati > Cyanobacteriota > Cyanophyceae > Desertifilales > Desertifilaceae > Roseofilum > Roseofilum sp. SBFL. The sequence continues at coordinate 2,784 of NZ_JAGHZH010000001.1, forward strand.
ATTAATTAATTCCCAAGTTAATCGCCATTTGGGGTCAATTAGGGTATCCTCGTCTAAACGGGTGTTGCGCAAATTGGCTCCAGCAAGATTAGCATAACTTAGATCTGCCCCCCTGAGATCTGCGCCTCGGAGATTAGCTCCTTCAAGGTTGGCTCGGCGTAAAAATGCATCTCTGAGATCTGCTTGTTGCAGTTTTGCCTGTTTTAAGTTGGCTCCGGATAGGTTACTATCGCGAAGGAAAGCCCTTTGTAAAGGAGCTGATTCTAGATTACAGCGATCGCAATCACGGGTGCGTCGCAGTCGTTCCATATGTCTGCGCCTAAAGGCTTGTGCGGAACTCGGAGATAGGGCAAAAATAAAGAGGAAAACGACAAAGAGCTTTAGGAGATAGGTATTCATAAGATGTCAGTGTTCTAGGTGGAGTTAAGTCAACGTGAGCAGTAAACGAAGATTTTGGATTTCTCTTTCTGGGGTAGTGCTGGGAATGCTCTGCGGTTTTCCCAGTCGGGTGAATGCACAACTGGAATTTCTCGATCCTTTTCGTCAACTGGCGGATTTTGACTATTGGGCGAATTTATGTAATTTGTCGGTGGATGAAGATGCGGGCAAAATGCTCGAAGCGTGCGAGCAGGCACTGTTAATGAGACCAAAAGATTCTCAAGTGTGGGCCGATCGCAGTCGTATTTTACTACAACAGAATCGCTATGCTGAAGCTATTGCCTCGGCAAATACAGCTACTCGTCTAGAATCCAAGTTTTCCCGCGCTCTTACCTATCGCTGTCAGGCTTTATTGAAGTTAGAGCGCTATGAAGAAGCTCTAGAAGCGTGTGAAGAAGCGCTGCGCTTAGATACGAATTGGGGACAGGAAAATCCAGTCATCGCTTGGTATCAGCGCGGTTTGATTCTAATGGCTCTAGAAGAGTATCAAAATGCAGTAACCTCATACGATCGCGCCTTGAATTTAGAACCAGAGTCTTCCTTGGTTTTAACCTATAAATGTGGGGCGCTGCTAGAGTTGGAACAATATCAAGATGCTATTGCCGCTTGTCAAACGGCGATTGAGATAAATGATAACTGGGAACATGAGTCGCAAACCCTGGCGTGGCAATATTTAGGGGTTGCTTTAAATCAGAGTGAGTTGGCAGAAGGGGCGATCGCCGCTTACGATCTAGCTTTAAATAATAATCCCCAAAATCTACAGGCTTGGATTCAACAGGGAATGGCGCTAAATGAGATGGGGCGAGATTTAGAAGCGCTCAATTCCTACACTCAAGCCCTTTCCCTACAAGCAGATTCTACGTTGGCTCTCGTCCTGCAATGCGAAACGTTGAATAAACTCAAACGCCATGAAGAAGCCATCAAAGCCTGTGAAGCGGCACTCAAAGGCGATGGAACATGGGGAGACATGGGGGTGGCGACAGCCTGGAATCAACTCACGATCGCCTATACTCAACAAGGACAACTCGAACAAGGGTTAGTTGCAGCTAACCGCGCTGTGGGGTTTCGTCCAGATTTTGCCGAAGCGTGGAATAGTCGAGGGGTAACGCTCTGGTATTTAGAAGACTATGGGCAAAGTTTAGACTCGATTGGTCGCGCTCTGCAACTGCAACCGAATTATGTGCAAGCGTGGCTCAATCGGGGGAGGGTGTTGCGATCGGCAGAACGTTATGTAGAATCAGTAGGAGCCTACGATCAAGCCCTACGCTACGAGCCAGAGAATGCCGATGGATGGGCTAATCGCAGTGTAGCCTTATGGTATCTGACCGAGTACGATCGCGCCTTAAAATCGGCACAAGAGGCGATCGCCCTAGATGAAACCTCATTCTTGGGCTGGTACAATCAAGCCGTAACCTATGGTTCCCTCGGTCAATCCGAAAGAGCTATTTATTCCTACGCTCAAGCTGTGCGTCTTGCCCCCAAAAATGCCAGTGTCTGGGCAGCTTTAGGCGTAATGTTACAAAAAGCCGGTCGAGATGCGGATGCGGCTGAAGCCTTTCAAGAAGCCTTAAAACTAGAGCCAGAACAAGAAACCGCCCGTCAAGGCTTACAAAGCCTGAGCCGCAAGCAAGCGCCCTAAAATTTACCAAAGAACTGGGTTTAAAGCCCCGTCCTTTAGCGAAGCGGAGGGCGGCTTTTTTAATTGGTCGCACCATTGAGGAAAATCCATGCTATGATTTATCGCAAGCAAGAACGATAAAACCATGATGGTCTACGAGA
>NZ_JAGHZH010000043.1:0-17469 GCF_017746885.1 Roseofilum sp. SBFL
GCCGAACCAGCCTACATAGAGGCGGTTTTCGGTTGAGGTTACCCACTGACAAAACCGCTCCCAAACGCTCGCATTGGAGCTTTGTTGAAGAGTTGTGGTCATGCTTTTATAATGGCTATTTATTTTTCTAGGTTCTGTGGCAAAAATTTGCCACTCACAATAGATATATTAACTTGTTTATTTAGTTTTGTGAAGGGGTTTTCACAAAAAATCTCAGGAAATTTATCTTTGTCAGGGTCACGATATCGAGCTGGATGAACTCTACAAGCACTCAAGAACAACAACAAGCACCCCTGTAATGGGGTGCTTGGTACTTTTGATTGAAGCGTAAGGCTTAAGAATTAGCTTTGGATAGTAGGAATGGCTTCAACACTGGCTAAATCTAAGGGGAAATTGTGGACATTGCGTTCGTGCATGGCTTCAATACCCAAGTTAGCCCGGTTGATGACATCCGCCCAGGTATTGAGAACATGCCCGTCAGAATCCAATAAGGACTGGTTAAAGTTAAAACCATTCAAATTGAAAGCAAAACAGGCAACTCCCAGAGAAGCAAACCAGATACCCACTACAGGCCAAGCTCCCAAGAAGAAGTGCAAAGCACGACTATTATTGAAGGAAGCGTATTGGAAGATCAGACGACCAAAGTAGCCGTGAGCAGCGATGATATTATAGGTCTCCTGTTCTTGACCAAAAAGATAGCCTCGGTTTTGGCTTTCGGATTCAGTCGTTTCACGCACTAAAGAAGAGGTGACCAAGCTACCGTGCATAGCGGAGAACAATGCGCCACCAAAGATACCGATTACACCCATCATGTGCATCGGATGCATCAAGACATTATGTTCGGCTTGGAGAACGATCATAAAGTTGAAAGTGCCGGAGATTCCTAGAGGCAAACCGTCAGAGTAAGATCCTTGACCGATGGAATAGATCAACAGCACCGCAGTCGCAGCAGCTACAGGAGCGCTATAGGCAACTGCAATCCAAGGTCTCATACCCAGACGGTAAGAGAGTTCCCACTCCCGACCCATATAACAAAAGATGCCGATGAGGAAGTGGAAGACAATTAACTGATAGGGACCGCCGTTATAGAGCCATTCGTCCATATTGGCTGCTTCCCAGATGGGATAGAAGTGCAAACCAATTGCATTGGAAGTAGGAACCACTGCTGCAGTAATGATGTTGTTACCGTAGAGCAATGAACCGGAGACAGGTTCGCGGATTCCGTCAATATCGACAGGAGGTGCTGCGATAAAAGCGATGATAAAGCAGAGGGTTGCAGTTAGGAGAGTGGGAATCATTAGAACACCGAACCAGCCTAGGTAGAGGCGGTTTTCGGTAGAAGTTACCCACTGACAAAACTGTTCCCAAGCGCTCGCATTGGATCTGGGTTGTAGGGTGGTCGTCATGATTTTATAATAGCTTATAGCTATCTAGATGTTCAAGCTATACAGCGATTTAATTTTCGCTTACCGTTTAATCTTAATATATCCATTTAGTAATGTAAAGGTGTCTTAAGATTTTTTTTATGAAATATCTGCAATCCTTAGATAGATTAAACTTCGAGGTGGACTATCTAGCCTGCCATATCGTCAATCCATCATCTTATAGCTATGTATCGAGAAGTAACGTATAGCCCTGCTTATACCCTCGTACCAACTTACGAATGTTTCAATCAATGCAGCTACTGTAACTTTCGAGTTAGTCCTGGTGATGATCCTTGGTTGAGCAGTATTCAGGCTCATGAGCGGTTGCAAGCCTTACAGGGTAAGGGAATTTGTGAGATCTTAATTCTCAGTGGCGAAGTCCATCCGGCTAGTTCTCGCCGCAGAGCTTGGTTAGAGAGAATTTATAGTGTGGCTGAGTTGGCGCTTTCCTATGGGTTTTTGCCCCATACTAATGTAGGGCCGTTAAGCTTTGAAGAGATGGCTTGCTTAAAAGAAGCGAATGTTTCCATGGGGTTGATGGTGGAGCAGGTGTCTGGACAGTTATTGGAAACGGTTCATGCTCGCGCACCGAGTAAGGAACCGGGATTAAGATTGGAACAGTTAAGGTGGGCAGGAGAGCTGGGAATTCCGTTTACGACGGGGATTTTGGTGGGCATTGGGGAAACGGAAGCAGATAGAATAGGGAGTTTAGAGGCGATCGCCGAAATTCATCAGACCTACTCTCATATACAAGAGGTTATCCTTCAACCCTATAGTCCTGGACACCAACAAACCAGCACCTTACCTGGATTTGACTTAACCGGACTACCTCCCCTAGTTGCTCTGGCGCGTCGCATTCTGCCTTCAGAAATTACCCTACAAATTCCGCCCAATCTTGTCTATTATCCAGACCTATTATTATCTTGTTTAGAAGCAGGAGCAACCGATCTCGGAGGACTTGGCCCCAAAGATGAAGTGAATCCAGATTATCCCCATCCCTCTCCTGAAGATCTGCAACAATTCCTTCAGCCTTACGGATGGCATCTACAACCGCGCTTACCGGTATATCCCCAATTTGATTCCTGGTTATCCCCAAGGTTGAATAGCGCAGTTGGGCAGTGGCGAGAAAAAAATTCCGTTAGGGTCTAGTCAAAGTTTAATTGATTCTGTTATTCTAGAAAGAGTGGTCAAACACGGCGACATAGCCAAGCGGTAAGGCCGAGGTCTGCAAAACCTCTATCCCCCGGTTCGAATCCGGGTGTCGCCTTTTTAATTAAACATGAATCCGGGAAGTCATTGCGAAGGTCGCGCTAGCGGAATGAAGCGAAGGGTTGGGGCAGATTCACAAAGGTTGTTGGTAGGAATTGAAAGATATTGGTGAACCTGCCCCTACAATTATTAATTGTTAATTATTAACTGTTTCATTCACGGGGAAGCGGTTGAGCAATTTCATCGCCCAAATCGCATTATCTTTCAACGTATCGGAAACATGGGGAATATGGGGAATTTGGGATAACAAATCTAAGGTTCGTCGGAGCAAGCGCACAATATCCCCTTCATCTAAACTCGTCTGTTCACACAGTTCTGCCCAATCCTGTTCTTGGGCCCATTGTTCCACTAAAGCGATTAATTCGTATTCTAACCAAATGGGCAGGGCTACATCATAACGCCGTTGTTGCTGGAAGAGTTGGCGACGCATTCCTTGGAGTTCTAAGAGGCTCTCAATTACGGGTTGAGAGGTATTATAGTTCACCCAACTATCGGGACGGGGCGTTTCGGTCACGAGGGCAGCACAGGCGGCGGCTAAATGATGGGGTTCTAGGTGGGCAAAGGCTTCCGAGGTTAAGGCGATACCGAGCCATAACTCATTTTCGCCCCGCAAGGTAGCCGCAGATTCACCGAGAGGTGTGGGAACGAGGTTAGGATTGAGAGCATTAAAGGCTTGCAGAATGGCAATTAAATTGAGAAACTCTTCCCAATATCGAGATTTAAGACGCTGAAACTTGCTGAGGCGATCGCCAATTTCTGTTTCTAGTCTAGCAGCACGAGAAATCTGCTTGAGAATCCGACCCCGTTCCGGCCACTGATGTACTGGATGCTCCATTAACTTATTCGTGATTTCCTCAACTTGCAAGAGTTGATCGTCCACCTCTGGAGCGGCTAATGTGGGTTCTAACTGGGGAATCTGGTTCGCTGTGGCGGTCGTTTCCGTACCACTACTGCGACATTCTCCTGGTTTTAAGCCTAACTCTGGGGGCAGTTCCCAACCATCCACGACCTTAAACCGGGGAATATCCCCATATAACCCCACCACATCTCCGTAGGTCGCCACCATCCAGCGATTATCTGCCCCCAAACAGACCAAATAGGGGGCTTGGCCACTGCCGGGGACTTTTCTGACCAAAATGGCGGAAATGGCTTGAGGAACGGTAATATGCTTACCTTTCAAACTCAGCACGGTTCCCTGGACGGCAAAATCGATCGCCGCCGCTAAATCCTTAGTTCGTGCACGTTCCGCTTGGTTTTGCAAGGTTTTCAACAGTCGTTTGGCTTCCCGCAGTCGTTCTTGGAGTTTCTTATAACTGGCGGCCAATTCCTGGAGGGTTTCGAGGTTGCCATAGGAAGCCAGTTGGGAATGAATTTGCTTTTCTTCAGCTTGCAACGCGGCGATCGCCTGCTGCTGGGGAATTAAAGTTAAATTGGCCATATACTGACCAAAACTACGCTCGATCAGTTGTTTGGCTTCCTCCAAACTATGGGTTTGCAGCAGGTTCAGCACCATCCCATAACTCGGAGTAAACTGACTCACTAAGGGATCGGCTCCCGCTGTAGCTAAATACCCCGCTTCTTTTGCTCCCTCAAACCGGGTTTCCACCACTACTAAATGACCAATTTCATCCATTCCCCTACGTCCTGCGCGTCCTGCCATTTGCAGAAATTCACTGGGGTTGAGCAGACGGTGGCCCTGATCCGTGCGTTTGGATAAGCTGGAAATGATGGTGGTTCTGGCAGGCATATTAATCCCGGCCGCTAGAGTTTCTGTCGCAAATACAACCTTAATTAATCCCTGTTGAAACAGTTCTTCGACTAGGGATTTCCAAGCCGGTAATAACCCCGCATGGTGAGAGGCAACCCCTCGATAGAGGCATTCCACTTGGGATCGTCGAATGGCTTCAGGATGCTCGTGCAGCACTAGTTCTATATGGGCGGCTACTTGCCGTTTTTCTTCGGAGGAGAGCAGAGAGAGTCCCACTGTTTCAGCCACAGCGCGATCGCATCCTTTACGGGAGAAAATAAAGTAAATCGCCGGTAGCATATCCCGATCGCTGAGTTGGGAAACCACGGATAACAATCCAGGGACTTGATCCTTGGGTTTCACCTTAGGCGGTTTCTTTCCCCTAGCTTTGGGATTCAATAAGAGGCGGTTAATGCTGTTGCCTTTCTTATTCAGTAGGGGAAAAATGCCTTTCAGGTTGCAAAAGTTATATTGCAAGGGAACTGGACGGAAGTCCGAGTAAATTAGTTCTGTGGGGCCATGAACATCTGAGAGCCAGGCAGTGAGCTGGTCGCTGTTGGCTACTGTTGCGGAGAGGGCCACCAGTTGAATATGGGGAGGACAGTAAATAATAGACTCTTCCCAAACCGTTCCCCGTTGGCGATCGTTCATATAGTGGCATTCATCCAAAACCACCGCCTCCACCCCTTGGATCGATGTGCCAATTTGACCGATCGGCGTTCCGTAGAGCATATTACGAAACACTTCTGTTGTCATGATTACAACTGATGCTTCCCGATTAAGGGACAAATCACCAGTTACTAATCCAACATTTTCTGTACCAAAGACTTGACTGAAATCACGCAATTTCTGATTCGAGAGCGCTTTCAGGGGAGTGGTATAGAAGACTCTCCTCCCCTGTGACAAGGCACGATAAATGGCGTATTCTCCGATTAAGGTTTTACCCGATCCCGTGGGAGCGCATACCACGACGGACTTATCAGCATTCAATGCAGCGATCGCCTGATGTTGGAATTCATCAAGTTCAAATGAAAACAAGCGTTTCGGGTCAAGGTCAGTAGACGAAGGAGAACTATTCACCGTTCTAAATTCTGAGCATAAGCTAATTTGCTCTATTCTAGTGTATTCTGGCTAACGGCGTAGAGAAAGTCGGCGATCGCATCACGGAAGGACACGAGAACAGGGTGATACGAGAGTACGGAGATACTCCAGACACAGGGAGTAACAATAGTTTTAGAGTGCGTTATTAACGCACCCTACTAAGTCTAGTCAGAGCGATTGACTTTATTTACCCATAAAGTAGGCTTTGCTTCCAATGATAGAAGCAGCTAACCAACCGGCAACAATAACGAGGCTAAGAAAAACGAAATCAACCATGAGGTTCTCCTGATGTGTTCAGATAAAAGACGTTGCAGTGAAAGACGAAGGCAAGGGACTCAACTGTTTTAGAACTTCCGTAGTATTCTCGGAGGTTCCTATTAGCTTTTATCACCCTGAAAGTAAGCTACACTTCCGATAACTGAAGCAGCTAACCAACCGGCAACAACGACAAGTGCAAGAATAACTAGGTCAACCATGATGTTCTCCTTATGTGATTGATTACTTTCCAGTGAGAGATTGAGATAAACGCTGAGGCGTTTCAGTGGGATTATGGGAAGTGGTGATTAGTTTTGTTCACCTTGGAAATAAGCTGCGCTTCCGATCGCAGAAGCAGCTAACCAACCGGCAACAATAACGAGGCTAAGAAAAACGAAGTAAATCATGACTGTCTCCTAGTTTGTGAAGTTTTGTGTCCTGACTTGTTAATTAATGTAACAAGATATTGCAATAAATGTCAACATGATCTAGATCACATTCAGGAGAATAGTAGGGTGAGGATAGAAGAGGAATATTCCTTTTTCATAGATTCATCTGCTATATTCTTTGCTTTCCTTTTTCAGGATCAAGAAGAGGCGATCGCCTCTTCCCCATATTGATGTGACGCTCACAGGTGCTTAGAATACGATTGTGTCCTATTCGTATCAGAAGAATCCCTGTGGCTACAACTCCAACCCATCCAGCTCAAACGATTGCCTCCGTCCCCGATCTCCTCGGCCGTTTTGGTCAGTTTGGCGGCAAATACGTCCCAGAAACCCTCATGCCTGCCCTAGCAGAACTAGAGCAAGCCTACGCTCATTATCGCCACAACCCTGAATTTCAAGCCGAACTCCAAGGCCTACTCCGTGATTATGTCGGTCGTCCCAGTCCCCTCTACTTCGCCGAAAGACTCACCCAACATTACCGTAAACCCGATGGTACTGGCCCCCAAATCTATCTCAAACGAGAAGACCTCAACCATACCGGCGCTCATAAAATCAATAATGCCCTGGCTCAAGTTCTCCTCGCCAAGCGCATGGGCAAACAGCGTATTATTGCCGAAACCGGAGCCGGACAACATGGGGTCGCCACTGCCACAGTTTGCGCTCGCTTTGGCCTCAACTGTGTGATTTATATGGGGGTTCACGATATGGAGCGCCAAAAACTGAATGTCTTTCGGATGCGACTGCTGGGAGCTGAAGTTTGCCCCGTAGAAGCGGGAACCGGAACCCTCAAGGATGCTACCTCAGAAGCCATTCGCGACTGGGTAACGAATGTGGAAACAACTCACTACATCTTAGGTTCAGTTGCCGGACCCCATCCTTACCCGATGATGGTGAGAGACTTTCATACCATTATTGGTGAAGAAACCCGCGCCCAAGCTTGGGAAAAATGGGGCGGACTACCCGATATTCTTTTAGCTTGTGTCGGTGGCGGATCGAATGCCATGGGACTCTTTTATGAGTTTGTTAAGGAAAGTTCTGTGCGCCTCATTGGTGTGGAAGCAGCCGGAGAAGGGGTGAATACAGATAAGCACGCGGCAACCCTCACTCAAGGCCAAGTGGGTGTTTTACATGGAGCCATGAGCTATCTGTTGCAGGATGAAGATGGTCAGGTGATTGAAGCCCATTCGATTAGCGCGGGCTTAGATTATCCCGGAGTTGGCCCGGAACATAGCTATTTGAAGCAAACGGAACGGGCTGAGTATTATAGCGTGACGGATCGCGAGGCTGTGGCTGCCTTTGAGCGCTTATCGAAATTAGAAGGTATTATTCCCGCTCTGGAAACGTCTCATGCGATCGCCTATTTAGAAACCCTCTGTCCCCAACTCGAAGGCAATCCTCGCATTATTATCAACTGTTCCGGGCGGGGTGACAAAGACGTGCAAACCGTGGCTAAATACTTGGGTTAAGTCCGGGAATGGGGGAATGGGGGAATGGGGAGATTACCTGTTCCCTAATTACCCATTACCAACGCAAAGCGCTTTTAAAATAAAAAAACGCCCCACAAGTGGGCGTCCATCAGGGTGCATCAAATTCAATATAACATACAAATGAGGGGTTTCACCCCTCACCCCAATATTCTTTCATCAGAATTTTTTATGGAAACGACCAGAACCATTGTTATAGCGAAAAGTGCTGCCCGTGAAATACAGTGTTGAATTCTGTCTTGTCATGTACCCCAACCCTATTCTTTATTCCCTAGTGCGAAGCGCTATATACGCTGAATTCAGTTAACGAGGGAGACGGATGGTAAAGGTTGTCCCTTGTTGCTCTTCGGATTCAAAGCTAATTTGGCCCTGGTGAGCATCAATAATGGATTTGGCGATCGCCGTTCCCAGTCCTGTTCCCCCCCGCTTGCCATGGGTTACAAAGGCCTCAAAGAAGTCTTCTTGAATCGCTTTCGGAATGCCTGGACCATTATCCCGAATCTGGATCGCCACCCATTCAGCCTGGCTTTTAGCCGTTACTTCGATGCAGCCACCTTTTCCTTCAAACGCTTCTACTGCATTAGTAATGATGTTTTGCAGAACCCGCAACAGCTTATTAAAATCAGCATAAATTTCCACCGGTTCAATCTGCACGACCCACTCCACTTGAGCAGAATGCAAGTAAATTCGATTGAGCTTTTCAAACTGTTTCAATAAGTCCGACAGTTGTATCGGTTGCCGATAGAGGGTGGCATGGCCCTTAGAAAACTCTAACACTTCTTCCGCCATTCCCAACATGCGGGTAATTTGTGCTTGAATCAGATCGCACCATTCTTGAGTTTCTTCATCAGAGTGCATTTCTTGGAGCATAGAACTTGAGAGCTGAATGCCATTAAAGGGACTTTTGAAGTCATGGATAATAGTATTCACCATTTCGCCCACCAACACCATTTTTTGTTTATGAACAATTTGATTCACATATTGGGTGGTTGTAATGCGAATATGGTGGATAATATGCCGGAAGAGGGCTAAAATAACTTCCCCTTTGCTATTTTGTAAAATATCCATCAGTTTATCTTGGGGAATTTTCGCTAAAATACTTCCTTCAGCGGCTGTTGCTCTGGCACTTCTCGGTTTCCCATCTAAGACACCAAATTCTCCAAAAAAATCATTTTCCTTAGCTAAGGCGATCGTTTGATATTTCTCGGTATCGATCATCTTGCTAAATTCAACTTGACCGGCTAACACCAGATAGAGTCCATCCGGAACTTCACCTTCTTCAAAAATCACAGTTGGTTGGTCAAACTCGATCGTATCCGCCAGATCGCATAATTGAGCGACTTGATCGGGTTCAAAATAACTAATAAAAGGATGGGATTCCAAGTTCATGGGCCATACTCACCTTGAATCTTAGATGGCAATGATTTTTGATGCAATCCTAATGGACTGATTTTATTTTACCGGACTCTAGAGCTGACCAAAATAAATAATTGTTACTGAAATATAGAACTGGTAATGGGTCATGGGTAATCACTAATGAGTTAAGAAGGGTAGATATACGCAGGAGTATTACCTGAAAGCAGAAACTTTTGTATTACCGAAGTTGGGCATCGACTTGAGGTTTTAAGGTGTTAAATAACAGATTAGCAGCTAATTGATTACCGGTTAAATTCCAGTGGGTATCCCGTAAAATATAGAGGACTTGTTCTTTGCCTGCTTCTTGAAAAGGCTCTAACATATCCAAATAATCAATACCATGGGCTTCGAGGGCTTCAATGACTACTTTTTGAGGCAGTTCCAAATCATAGTCTTGAGGATTGAGTTCATAGGCCGTAAAAATCTTACTCGCCAGAGTTGGGTCAATTTGGTATTCTGACGGATAAAGCGCCACCACAAAGGGAATATTTTTTTCTTTCAGCAGTTCTGCCATTTGCACGACTGCTTGCAGAGAATATTCAAACTGAGGGGTGAAATTTCCCGCTTGATAGGCGGGTAAGTTATTTATTTCCAGCTTCCAGCGTTCAATGTCTAAAAAAGTTTCTTCTGAATAGATGGGGGCTGGTTCAGGGCTAGGATTAGGAGCGGGAGTATCTTGGGCGATAGCTCCCTCAATCAGTTCAAATTTTCCTTGATTTTCCTGTTGAGCTTGTTGCAGTTTCAGTTGTTCCTGAAAAATTCGATAGCGTTGCTGTAAAAACATCTTAACTCTAGATTGTCCAATGATAGGATATCCCAAGATCTTCAATTCTTTAGTGCGGTCGATATCGATAAACGTATCGTTAAGAACAATCCGTTTTTGATTGACTGGCGTATGTAAATCATTGCCAACAAAAAAGCCCAAAACTACGAGATCGGGATTAAACTTTAAACCATATTTTTGTAGCATTCCCAAATACATGGGCGGATCGGCCATGGGAAACCCCACATTAATCACCTCAACTTTGGGCGCTCCATAATAGTCTTGAAACTGTTGTTCTAAGAGTGCTGTATAGTTGCCATCTAGATTGCCTGCCCAGCTATAGGAATCTCCAACGACTACAATACGGTAGTTTCCCGGTGCTTTCTCTAGAGGATAATCGCGATCGTTAAATCCATATTCATTCGTCCCAGGAGTCTCAGGATTGACTCGAAATCCGAGATCCGCATCATACTGGAAAAAACCCTTAAATAGATAAGGTTCCATCACGATCATAAATAGTTCTGCGGCTAACCAGGGAACCCCTATCCACAGAAATCCTAAAAATGCCCAATTAACTACTCTACGAAAATTGAGTTTCTGCCACCCTTTCATATTATTTGGTTTTAACATCATCCAATAAATTCTGATATAAGATCTCTGAGGCTAATTGATTCCCTGCTAGATTCCAATGGGTATCTCTGAGTAAATATAAGGTTTGGGTTTGACCCACTTGACGGAATTGATCGAGCATATTAATATAAGAAATTTCCTCTCGATCCAGAAACTCAATGAGCAGCTTTTGCATCAGATTTAGATCGTAGTCTTCCCGATTGAGTTGATACGTTTCAAAAAGTTGATCGGCTAAGGCTTGACTAACTTGAAACTCATCGGGATAAATCGCTACCTTAAATTCAATTTGGCGCTCTGCCAAAAGTTGCTTCATTTGGGTAATACTGTCAAACAAGTATTTAATTCTATCATCGTATTTACCTTCTGTGTGCGCTCTAAGATTACAAAACTCTAATCTGGCTCGCTGAATTTTTAAGAAAGTTTCCTCGGTAAATGTACCTTGTTCCTCTTGTGGAGTCGGGTTTGCCCATGCCGGTTGTTCAATTTGAGCAGTTTCTTGAAAAACCTTATATTTTTGCTCAATAAACATCCATAGGCGAGACTTAAAAATAATTGGATATCCTAATATCTGAATTTCGTTGCGTTTATCAATATCAATTTGAGTATCATTGACCACAATACGTTTGCGGTAGGGGTCAGCATCAATAAAATCATTACCCACAAAGACCCCCAAAACGACTAAGTCTGGCTGATATTGCAAACCGAATTTTTGCAGCATAATTAACTGCTCCCCAGCATGGGTCATGGGATAGCCTGCATTAATAACTTCCACAGGAGGTAAATCTGGGGTTTGAGCAAACTGATTTTCGAGTAGGGTCGTATAGTTACCCTCTAATCCCCCTGCCCAGTTGAACGAGTCGCCAACGATCATCATTCTTACGGTTCCGGGAACTCGCTCGAGAGGATAGTCTTGGTCGTTAAACCCGAAACGGTTTGAGCCTAATGTATCGGGTCTGACTCGAAAGCCCATATCGGGATCGTACTGGTAGAAACCCCTGAAAAGAAAGGGATCGAGCAGGATCATGGCCATCTCAACGATAATCCAAGGGATACCAATCCAGCAGATCAACAGAAGGGCAACTTGAGAGACTTTATTGACTTTGAGGGATTTTGTCGGTTTAATCATTAAGAAAGTTTACAATATGAACGCACCTGAAGATTATGCCAAGCGATCGCAATCATGAAGGTCGTCCAAGAGAAAAGTAAACTTATGCTCTGCTTTCCTGAACCAATATAGCGATCGCAGTGCCTATTAGAGTAAACCCTAAGTTACAATCTCTATTCATGATCCCAAAAAAAATCCAAAATTGGCTTAAATTAACTGGCGTGGGGGTGAACTAAATGAAGATCCTAGGAATTTCAGCGTTTTATCATGATAGCGCGGCGGCGATTGTCTGCGATGGTGAAATCGTAGCCGCAGCGCAGGAAGAGCGGTTTTCGCGCAAGAAACACGACCCGCGTTTTCCGAAACATGCGATCGCCTATTGCCTGGAAATGGCCCAAACCACGATCTCTGACCTAGATCATATCGTCTTCTACGACAAACCCCTACTCAAATTTGAGCGTCTCCTAGAAACTTACCTGGCCTATGCCCCCAAAGGCTTTCGGTCATTCTTGGCAGCCATGCCCGTCTGGTTAAAAGAAAAGCTCTATCTGAAAACGGTATTAAGAACAGAACTCTCAGAAATCGGACAGTGCAAGAAAACTGAGCTTCCCCAACTGATGTTCACCGAGCATCACCAATCCCATGCCGCCTCCGCCTTCTTCCCCAGTCCATTTGAGAGAGCTGCTGTTCTCTGTCTGGATGGGGTAGGTGAATGGGCAACAACTACCGCTTGGCTCGGAGAAGGCAACCAACTGATTCCCCAATGGCAAATTGACTTTCCCCACTCCTTGGGCTTGCTCTATTCTGCCTTTACCTACTACACCGGCTTCAAAGTCAACTCTGGGGAATACAAACTCATGGGACTTGCGCCCTATGGCGAACCCAAATATATTGACACCATCCTCAGCAACCTGATTGATGTCAAAGACGATGGTACATTCCGGTTGAACATGGACTACTTCAACTATGCCACCGGTCTGACGATGACCAACAGCAAGTTTGATGACCTCTTTGGCGGCCCTCCCCGGAAACCCGAAACCCCCATCAGTCAGCGAGAAATGGACATCGCCAGCTCCATCCAGTGGGTGACTGAAGATGTGGTCATCCGTCTGGCGAATACAGTGAAAAAAGAACTCCAGGTGGAAAACCTCTGTTTAGCCGGTGGAGTTGCCCTCAACTGCGTCGCCAATGGTCGAATTCTACGCGAATGTGGCTTTAAGGAAGTCTGGGTACAACCAGCGGCTGGCGACGCGGGTGGAGCATTAGGCGCTGCCCTATCTGCTTGGTATGAATACCACAGTATGCCGCGTACCGTGAAACCGGAGAAATCACCGGTAATGTTCAGCAGTGCCAAAGAAACTGCCACAGCAACCGTGGGAACCTTAACCCCAGAAAAAATTGCTGCTCCCGTACAAGACCAAATGCGTGGGTCTTATTTGGGGCCGAAGTTCTCTGATGCTGAAATTCTGGACTATTTGGACTTAGTGAAAGCTTCCTATGTTCTCCTAGATGATGCTCAACTCATGCCCCGGTTAGCTGAAATTTTGGCTACTGACAATGTGGTGGGATGGTTCCAAGGTCCGATGGAGTTTGGCCCCCGCGCATTGGGTGGACGCTCGATTATTGGTGACCCCAGGTCGCCGAAAATGCAGTCGGTGATGAATCTGAAAATTAAGTATCGAGAGTCTTTCCGTCCCTTTGCTCCTTCCGTTTTGGCCGAGCGCGTTTCGGATTTCTTCGAGCAATATAGCCCCAGTCCCTATATGCTGATGGTGGCTCCTGTTAAGGAATCGTTGCGTATTCCGATGACAGAGGAGCAAAAGCAACTGTTTGGAATTGAAAAACTCAATATTCCGCGATCTGAAATTCCTGCCATTACCCACGTGGACTATTCGGCGCGTATCCAAACGGTTCACAAGGAAACGAACCCCCGCTATCACAGTTTAATTAGTCATTTTGATAAACTGACCGGGTGCGGTCTGATTGTGAATACGTCCTTTAATGTGCGCGGCGAACCGATTGTTTGTACTCCGGAAGATGCTTATCGCTGCTTCATGCGTACCGAAATGGATTATCTGGTTCTGGAAAATTTCTTGTTAGCTAAGACTGACCAACCCGCTTGGGAAAAAGATGAGTCTTGGAAGACAGAGTTTGAATTAGATTAGGTCTTGATTCCCCCAACCCCCCAGAGCTGTTTCATTCTCCTCTGAAAAATGGGGAGATGGGGGGATGGGAGGATGGGGGGATAGGGCGTTTTAATCATAATGAATCATCAGATTAAAAGTGATAAAACGTTCAGTCCCTAAGAAAAGTAACTACGAATAGGACGAATACAATCGTTAATCTGTTATGTATCCAATCAAAAAACTCAATACAAAAGAACTCCGCCAATTTGGTCTCCTGTTTGGGGTAATGGTGGGTTTAGTTTTTGGGATTATCTGGCCATTGATCCTCGGTCATAGCAGTGCCCTGTGGCCCTGGATTGTGCTGGGTATTTTCTGGGCTTGGGCATTAGTTGCGCCGAAAACTCTCGACCCGTTTTATCAAGGCTTTGCCCGCTTTGGTTTGATGATGGGTTGGATTAATACCCGCTTGATTTTAGGGATTATTTTTTATGGGATGATCGTGCCGATGGGGTTTCTGAGAAAACAGTTTGGAGGCGACCCCATGCGTCGAGAATGGCGTAAACCGGTGGAGACGTATCGAATTCCTTCCCATCCCAGAACAGCGAAGAGTTTGGAATATCCATTTTAGTCAATTGTTAACTGAAATCCATTGGAGTGTCATATATGGAATTTTTTGAAGATCTTTGGGCTTTTTTAGGAGAGCGTAAAAAGTATTGGCTGTTGCCGTTAATTATTAGTTTGGTAATGGTTGGTGCTTTGATTATCCTCAGTCAAGCGTCTGTGATTGCACCGTTTATTTATACGTTGTTCTAGGGAGATTAGAGTAACCTTATCTGGTAGAGGCGAAGATTTTTTCGCCCCTACCACCAGTTTTTATTTGTTATATCCAGGGAAGAGTTCTGCATTAGAGACTCTATCTTTTCAGTTATGGCAGTTAATAGCCAGCGATCGCACGAAACCTGATTTTTTTGAGCCAAACATTGAATTTCCAGAAATAATTCGTCTGGTAAGTTTAGGCGAGAACTATCGCCTTTCTATTTGGCGTTAAGTATAGCTCTGATCCCCAACACCCTCTCCCGTGCTAATCCTGTAGGGGTTTCGTACGGGAGAGGGGACTAAATCTGTCTCTCATCTATTAGAGAAAGGCTATATTCATGGGCTAACTTTCTCCTCTGATTGTAGATCGGATGAACGTATGATTAGCGTTTCGTAGTCGGGAGACCATAACGGTTGTCATAGTCATGATCGTCGTCATCGTCATGATCGTCGTCATCGTCGTCATCGTCATGATCGTCATGATCGTCATCATAATGATCGACCCCATGCTCTTTGGCTTCGTAGGATGGATATGTAATGGAAATTTCGGACTCTTGGAGAGGCTCTTCCTGAGCAGGGAAAAGTGCTGATAGTGCGATACCATCAAGACTGAGTAGGAGAGAAATGATAACGGCGATCGCCAGAATCCCTTGATTGATCATTTGATTTACCATTTAACTGTAATAAATACTTGGGATCATTATATCATAATTTGAATGGGTATAACTATGTCTCGATTCACCATTATCAAGCCAGAAGAATCGTATACTTTTGCAGATTACTTTAAGCTTAACTTTGCGCCGCAAGATATTCTGGCATGTTTTCAGGTTTTACTCTCTAGGCGATCTCTACAATTTCCCCAGTATACCGGTACTCTCGATCGCCTACTCGACCTCACAACTCGCATTGAAGAGAGCCTCCCGCGTCTTAGCCTCACCAGTGAAATGGCTCGTCGGGAATTCCTGATCGCCCCGGTTTTAACGGACGTGCTGCACTATACCCAAGCTACCCTCAATGTTGAATATCCCGTGTTCGTGAGCCATCAACTCAAAGGTTCCCTCGATTATTTGCTGCAAAGCGATGGTGTTTTCCTGGCGATCGAAGCTAAAAATGAAGATCTAGAACGGGGTTTTGTGCAACTGGCGATCGAATTGATTGCTCTCGATCAATGGATCGAGAGCAATCAAACCCTTCTCTACGGCGCAATTTCCACCGGCAATATTTGGCAATTTGGTCAATTCGATCGCCAGTCTCGTCAAGTCACCCAAGACCTCAATCTTTACCGTGTCCCTGCTGATCTAGAAGACCTGCTACGCATCCTAGTCCAAATTCTGAATAATTAAATATTCCCTTGATTGACAATTTGCTCTAAAGTAGTTTCCATTACCTTGTTCGTGTGTCCCATAACCGATAAAACTAAGGCTTCTCGATGAATGCGTTGTGCAGGGTGATGTTTTTGGTTGGCGCTGCCTCTGGAAACCATAATCGTAGCTAAACTACACTGATGAGTCAAGGCGATCGCCTGAGCGCGTAGTTGCAACTGTTGCTCTAGAGATAACTGCTGTTCCTCTTTTTCTGTGTAAATTTTGGTACGCAAATGCTCCAGTTGCTCGGATAAGGCTAAAAATTGAGGGGCGATCGAGGCTTGAGCTTTGCTGGCATTTTCGACAATATCTAAACCGGATCGTGCCAATCCTAGCAAAGAGAACGTCGGATTTAAAACATTCTGGCGGGTTTTTTCCTCGATCCAGTCTTTAGATTGAAGACTAATCACCGTTTCATCCGGAACAAAATAGCGATCGCATTCGGCACTCACTGTATTGGTTGACGACATTGCCGCTAAAGACATGGGAGCTGAAAATCGTAACTCTCCTTTAGCAGAGGTGACAAACGGAATCAGGGCAAAAATAATCCTCTCATCTTCCAATCTCGCAGCAACAACCGCTTCTTGAAACAAATTCCAACCGGTTATCCAGGGCAGATATCCAGACAATAGATAACCGCCTTGAACTTTCGTTGCTGTTAATGTCGGTTTTTCTCGGCGCAAATGGGCATAGGATACACCGACTAAAATCTGACCCGATCTCATTTTAGGGAGATAATGACTTTTCAGCCTTTCATTATCTCCGTTAGCAATAAACGATCCTGCACTTTGATGTTGAGTTTGGGTAAAATTGAGCGTGCCGGAATATCGAGCTAGTCTTTCCAAGACTCTAAAATAATCTAATTGACTCACTTCTGTTTCACTCCAGGGTGGAGGAACATTAAGAGCCAGTAGCGATCGCGCCCCTAAACCCGCTAATCCTTCTCGCAAGATTTCCGTTTTTTCTTCCATGGCTTCTGGATTCGGAGCTGTTTTGAGATAATCTTCCGTTTGTTGCGATAAATCTAAACAAGTGGGGGCTGGCATTGTTTCTAAAATAGGTCGGTGGTTTTTGGCAGAGTTTCTGGCGATCGATACGAGTCAACTTTGAGACTTCATGAATCAACTCATGATAGTGTCATTGAGAGGATCTGTCGATCGAGCTTTTGAAACCATTCTATGGTCTGAAAACTGGCACATGAAAGGTGAATGTAAACCCAAAATAATATCCTCCTTCTTCACACCCATTGCCGTTAACTTTTCTCCCAAATCCACATCCGTGAAATTTCGTTGCAGCCATATTTTATCATCCTTAATATCAATACATTAATTGCTTGTTTGGCGATCGCAGCTTGAGTAAAGTCAAACCCAAAAAAGTTTCATAAACAACATCTGGCACGGCAAGATACCCCTCTTCTGTCACTTTTGGATAAAGGGGCGTGAAACCCTGATTCCTTCGTTAGCGATCGCGGGCTGTAATGACGGAAATTCGTTAGAATTTCCCAGAGTGACAGAAGAGGGGTA